>JAZNEN010000219.1:0-1835 GCA_045588615.1 Eubacteriales bacterium | reverse complement strand
TTACAGAAGAATCCGTGATCTGCGCGAGGATCATGACAAAACACAAGCTGAAATTGCCGATATGCTTAATATGCAATTAACCGTCTATCAAAGATATGAACGGGGCGAAAGAGAAATTCCGTTTTGGGTTGCAATCAGGCTTGCAAATTATTATAATGTAACTTTGGATTATTTAGCTGAAATAGCAGAGAAAAAATAAACTTATCTATATTGATAAAAAACACATATATCGTGACAGGCGATATATGTGTTTTATTTTATTCAATATATTTACACACCGCTCGCGGTATGCGCCCTTTGCCCGTGGGCGGCATGCTGTGCCTGCCGAGGGGGGACGGGCAGGGCGCTTTTTGTAATCACTTATAAAATATGTCAAAATCCGAAAATGAAATATCTTATAATACACAAAATAATGATATGAACAGGGTAAAAGGCATAAAAGAAATATTTAAGCCTTATTTTTCCACGCTCGCCGTTGTACATCATTATCGGTAACACCGCAAAGATTGATGCTGTATGCTTTGCAAAAAGGATCACCGCGGCACCTCCGCCCATAAAAAGCGGATATTCACGAAGCAGATAAAATAAAAGTATAAGGCAGACACCCCACGCACCGTAATCCGTATTGCCAAAATGCGCCAGCAAAAGCGGAACGGCGGTAAGCGGTAAAAAAATATATTTTCCCGCTTTGACCATCTTGGCACAGTACATAGCGCAAATGCCGAAAAACAGTGTGAACATTACATTCTGACATTCAAGCGTGAACGGAGTGTATCTGAGCATATAGTCAAACGGCATCTCAGAAACAAATGCAAATGTCAATACCGTCAGGGCATATTTTTTCACGTTTTTTGTATGGACAAAGCCTTCCGCAAGTAAAAAGCAATATATCGGAAACGATATCCGCCCAACACACCTCATAGCTGTATAGACGGCTTCGGGATATCCCCTGAAATGCGCAAGCCAATAATATAAGACAAGCCCGCAATGGTCAATGACCATTGCGAGCAGTGCAACCAATTTAAGCGAAGATGAGCTTAAACATTTTAATTTTATCATTTTTTAAGCGAAATTGCCTTCTTTACCTTTTCGGCAATGTTTTCTGCTGTAAGTCCGTACATTTCCATAAGAGGCGGAACCTTACCGCTTCTGCCGAATGTATCCTCTGTTCCCACACGAAGTACGGGAACGGGGTTTGCTTCGGAAACAACACCCGCAACGGCTTCTCCGAGACCGCCGAGAATATTATGCTCCTCAGCCGTTACGATAGCACCTGTTTCAGCAGCTGCTTTAAGCACGAGCTCTTTATCAATAGGCTTGATCGTGTGCATGTTGATAACTCTTGCATTGATGCCGTCAGCCTTCAGAAGCTCACGTGCGGAAAGTGCGATATCGACCATTGTACCGCAAGCGATAATAGCTGCATCGTCACCGTCTGCCATAACAACGCCCTTGCCCCATGTAAACTCATATGTTTCTTTATCGAACAAAACAGGTGTTGCCGCACGTCCGAAGCGGAGGTAAACGGGGCCGTTATACTTGATCGCCGCTTCAACTGCCGCCCTTGTTTCAACAGCGTCGCAGGGGCAAATTACAGTCATACCGGGAATCGTGCGCATAAGAGCAAAGTCTTCAAGGCACTGATGTGTTGCGCCGTCTTCACCGACTGTAATACCGCCGTGCGTTGCGCCGAGCTTTACGTTAAGGTGGGGATAACCCACGGAGTTTCTTATCTGCTCAAATGCTCTGCCTGCCAAGAACATTGCAAAGGAGGAAGCAAACGGAACAAGTCCTGTTGTGGAAAGACCTGCCGCAACGGTTACCATATCGCCCTC
>JAZNEN010000218.1:0-7478 GCA_045588615.1 Eubacteriales bacterium | reverse complement strand
GTGCAGTTGTTTCTGCAGATGTCTGTTCTGTGGCTGTTGTATCTGCTTCGTTTCCACCACATGAAAACATTGAAAATGCACACAGCAAACAAAGTGCTCTTAATAATAATTTTTTCATATATATATCCTTTGGTATGTATTTGGGAAATCACCCTAAAAAATTATATACTATATACAGCATTTTGTCAATAATAATATTAAAATTGGTTTTGCCCGAGATTAATAAACGAAAACGGCAGAATTTGAATTCTGCCGTTCGTAAAATGCTATGTGTTGTTATGGCTGTTTGATAGATATACTCGTTTGGTTTGTATCGACGTAATATTCCCAAGTAGAGAAATATCCCGTGCCTTCATATGTACCCCTTCCGGAATAAACAAATTTGTTGTTATGGTCACGCACTGATATGACATCATATTCAGTATTGATGTTTATACTGCATATCAGATATTCCTGCCCCGATGATGTGTACATAAAGTATTTTATTGTGCTTCCGCTGTCTACGACCACTATTTTATGGCTTGATGCGAAGGATTCGGGAAGAGGAAGCTTTGCAAGCGGCTTGTACCAAAGCATACCCTCACCGTGGTTTTCTTCAGAACAACCGATACCTGTGTAAAGATATGCATACGCTTCGTTGCGCACTCCGAGCCACAAACCGCCGTATTCTGTCGGCGAATGTCCTGCTTTGGGAAGACGTGCACCGATGTACAGTAAGTTTCCGGCATCCATTGATGATGCTGTTGCAGAAACGTTCAAGTGGAACTCATACTGCGTGTTAAAGGGGTTATATCTGTAGTTTGCGGCAATATTACCGGTGCTGTTTGAGGCTGTGTATACAGTTGACGCGGAAGTAGAAGGACGTGCTATGTTTGCTGAAGGTGTGTTGTATATTTCCTTCAAGGATGATTTGGGAAGTCCTGCAGGATTGGGACGCCAAGCGTATACAAAGCTTGAAATACCTTCTCTGAACGGCTCCGTTGTGCCGTTTACATAAGAATAACCGCCTGTTCTCTGTATTCTTTCAATTGAACCGTGGTCATATCTGAGATTGGGACCTGCACAGATGAACTGGTGTTCTCCGTTGAGTACAAGAACGATATCACCGCGCTGTACCTCGTTTACATTTGTTATCTTCTGGAACTTGAATCTTGCGTAGTCTGAGTCACTAAAACCGCCGCGGTAAAATCTCTGGTCTGTATAGCCTGCACGGTGGTAAGCCCAGCTGACAAGACGGTTACAAGCAGATGCTCTTTCACCGTCGATAGTTTCATTTATGTTGAGGTTAAGCCAGTTGTATGCAGGATTAAGCTGTGCATCTCCGTAGAAGAAGTTGTTGTCATCTGCAAATTTAACGATTTTTCCGGCTTCTTCAATTATCTTGTCTACAAGCTGGTTATATGTGGGAGCGTTTTCATCTGTGGAGACTTCGCACTGTTCGCCGTAATAAGTACGGATAGCGATAACATCCAATCTTGTTATCGAGCCATCGCCGTTAACGTCCAATTTTGCGTTGTACGGGTAAAGAGTAGGGAGCTTTACGTATTTCATAATACGCACGGCATCTTTTCCGTTTACGATACCGTCACGGTTTACGTCACAGTCTGAAACTGCCACAGCCGCGGAGGTGCCGAAAAGGTTGGGAAGCGACACTGCTCCGACTATCATCAGCGCAGACAGGCATATGCCCAAGATCTTGAAAAGTTTACTGTTTTTCATGCTTTGAATTTCCTCGCTTTATAAAAATTTATTTATTAAAATGCTTTTATTTCGATGTCTGAAGATATTGTAGTAACACCGTGTGACCACACACCGAAGTATCCGTCGTCATTTACAACTGCTGTTCCGGCGTATATGAGGTTGCCTTCGGGATCACGCACAACTATCTGGTCATATTCAGCGCTTACTCTTATTGTACAGATAAGGAACTGTTCTCCGTTTTCAAGATACATGTAGTACTTGATAATGTCGCCTGTGTCAACCACAACTAACTTATGCGCATCCTTGAAGTTTTCCGGCAATTTAATAGCTGTAATAGGTTCTTGCCACAGACTTGCGTTTTTTGCCTTTCCACCTACATACAAGCAAGCTTCGTTTGCACTTCTAAGTGCAATGAAGATACCGCCGAGCTCTGTTGCATCCTTGCGTTTTTCGGGAAGTCTTACACCTACAAATGATGCTTTCCACGGGCTTTCATCGCCAACTTCCGAATACGATGTAAGATTCAAGTGGAATTCATACTGTGAGTATTCCTTCTTCGGTTCGTATGCCTCTGAAAAGGCAAGCGTTCCTTCCTTTTTATCTTTCGTAACAACGGTCTTCGCATCGGGATTTATAACCGCTGCATTTTCTTCTGCCGGTTCATATATCTCAAGCATTGAAGGATGCGGCATGTAATCAGGCGAGGGCCTGTATGCGTATACAAAAGCACCTACGGGTTCATTGAAGGGCTGAGGACCTTTTGAGCCGTTAATTCTCGCATCGCTTCCTCCGTCGTATCTGAGGTTTGTACCTGCACAAAGGTAAACGTGTCCGGGATTGCCGTTTTCATCGGGATTGACAAAAACAATGTCACCGGCTTTAAGTTCTCTTGCTGAATCTATTCTCGTAAATCCGTGTTTGTTGAAATATTCCACGAGATCTATTCCGAAATAATAGTCCTGATCTGTAAATCCCGATCTGTACATTACCCAGTTTACAAGTCTGTCGCATGCAACGACCTTTTCCTCCGGTCTGACTGCATCCTTGGGATCAAGTGTACGCCAGTTTATAGCCGGATTTATTATAGCGTGGCCGTAGATAAATCCGTTGTCACGTATGTAATCCGCAACTATTTTCCCTTCACGCATCATTATTTCAACGAGCTCGTCATACGTCGGTCTTTTCCATTCCGTTACTTCTTGGTCTGCTGAAGTTTCGGGAACTGTTTCTGCTATACTTCCGCTGTCGGCTTCTCCCGATGTTTCATTCGGAGTGCCTGTGCATGACAAAAGAGAAAGAGTGCACAGCAAACAAAGTGATCTGAGTATAAGCTTTTTCATGATCGATTCCTTAAAAACATATTTTGCAAAATTATCACATATAAGTATACATTTTTTAGTGCGTTTTGTCAATACTGTTCGATGCATTATGTGATAAAATTTAATTGAAATCGGGAATGACCGGCGATGTGATCGGCAATCATTCCCGATAAATTATTTTTTAGCACACTCAATTGAAATGTTTGTTTGTGTTGAATTGTTGAGGTGTGCATATATTCCGAAATATCCCGTATGTCCTATCTGGGTAAGACCTGAATAGATAAACTTACCTGAATTGTCACGTATTACGATTGAATCGTAGTCGGGATTTACCCTTATTGTACATATCAGATACGTGTCACCCGGATTATGCGTTACCATATAATATTTGATAACATCACCCGTGTCAACTACCATTATCTTATGTGCTGTTGTCAGAGGCTCGGGGATACGTGTGTATGCAAGAGGCTCGTACCATGCGCTTCCTTCGCCGTCATTACCTGAACCTCTCTGACCCTTGGAACAGCCCGTACCTGTGTAGAAGTACACATAACCGTCGTTTCTGAGTGCTGCCCAGATACCGCCTCTGCCCGAGGGTGTCAGGTTAGGATACGGCAAACGCACACCTACGAAGGTTGCACATTGAGGAGAATTATCACTCGAAGAGGGGGATGTTGCAAGGTTCATGTGTAATTCGTAGTTTGCATTGTACGGATTGTAAGCAAAATCAAGCTGTCTGCTGCCCGAACCGTTGGGCGCTGTGAAAACAGTGTCTGTGTCGGGGGCGGGACGTGCTATGTTTGCAGTAGTAGTCTGGTATATTTTCGCAAGAGCTGTCTGGGGAAGACCTTCAATGTTGGGACGCCATGCGTATGAGAAGTTGCGTATCGGTTCACTAAACGGCTCTGTTGTGTTGTCAAGATATGCGTATGCACCCACACGTTGGATACGTTCAGCCGTACCGTGGTCATATCTGAGGTTGGGACCTGCGCATATAAATGTATGAAGTGTGTTGTTTACAAGTACGATGTCACCGCGTCTGACATCATTGATATTTGTGATCTTTATAAACTTCCACTTAGCAAATTCCTTTTCCTTGATTCCGCCGAAGTAAAATCTCTGATCGTAATAGCCGGCGCGCTGGAATACCCAGCTTACAAGACGGTCACAAGCAGAACGTGTACCTGTTTCAAAAGATTTGTCAAGACCTTCGTCAAAGTTGAGATTAAGCCAGTTGAACGCAGGGTTTATTACTGCGTCACCGTAGTTAAAAGCATGGTTGTTTGTGAATTCTGTTACTTTTTTTGCTTCCTGAATGATCTTTTCAACGAGCTGTTCGTATGTAGGCTGAGGTGTGACCGTTTCTATCACTCTGTCAGGAAGAACTTCGCAAGTCTGACCTGAGAAAGAGAGAATTGCTGTGATGTCGGCGGAATTGATAGTTCCGTCCCCGTTTACGTCAGCCTTGTCGGGGAAGTAGTAGTCGTCTGTTTTGATGTACTTCATAACACGGATAACATCTTTTCCGTTGATGATGCCGTCACGTGTTACGTCGCAGTCGGTTACAGATACTGCTGCGGAAACTCCGAACATGCTCGGAATAAGAAGTGCGGAACATAAAGACAGCGCCGAAACACCTGTTATGACCGCTTTGTACAATTTGCTATTCTTTTTCATAAAATAAGAGTTCCTTTCCTTGTGGAAAATATTTGATGTCATTCACGTTTCACTAAATGATAACACATTTTACACCAAAAAAAAGATTTTGTCAATTATAGAGAATATAGTTAAATATATAATAAAGGAGAATATTTATACAGAATATGAACTATTAAGGGGTTTACTATGTTTTTGTTTGTCACATATGCACAAATACAGTGCGTGGAATTGTATGCAATTGACAAACTTTTTTCTTTTATTGAGACAATTTGTAAATTTCATTTTTAGTTTCCGAATACAGCATAAAATTACAAACAAAACAAATGATTTTGTCGCCGAATGGCTTGTTTACACAATATCTATTGACAAAGAAAAATGAAAAGTGTATAATATTCTATTGTCAGATTACTAACCGAGAAAGGAGAGAAAATCATGGAAAGAAGAATTAAAATGTCACCGTCGATACTGTCTGCAAATTTCAACAATTTGCTTGATGATGTTAAGGCGACGGAAAAAGCCGGGGCGGAATATCTGCACATTGATGTTATGGACGGTATTTTTGTACCCAATATATCATTCGGTAAGATAGTTCCTCAGACGCTTCGCAAGCATTCAAATCAAGTTTTTGATGTGCATCTGATGATAGTTGATCCGATGCGCTATATCGATGACTTTGCAAAAGCGGGCGCAGATATTATAACGATACACCACGAAGCGTGTCACGATAGGATAAAGGTGCTTGAATATATCCGTTCTTTGGGCATAAAGCCGTGTATTTCAATAAAACCCGATACGAACCCCGCCGTGCTGGAACAGTATCTGCCTTACGTTGATATGGTGCTTATCATGTCTGTACAGCCGGGATTCGGAGGGCAGAAGTTTATTCCTTCAGCGATAGAAAGCTGTAAGGTCGCACGTGAGCTTATAAAGAAATCCGGACGTGATATAGACATTGAGGTTGACGGCGGACTCTATACCTATAACGTTAATCTTGTTACTGAAGCGGGCGCAAATGTCATCGTTGCGGGTTCGTCTATATTCGGTGCTGAAGATATAGGCGGTGCAGTCGTTGAAATGACCAAGCGTGCCGAAGAAACATTTGTTTGGTAAAATTAATTTACTAACTGTTTTTAAAATTGTATTGACAATTTTAGCGAAGTAATGTATAATTCACAAAAATACTCAAAAGGAGAAATTTTATGAAGAAAGCACTTTCTTTGATTTTGACAGTTGCTATGGCGCTGTCAATGGCACTCACAGCATTTGCTGCTGTGGATATTCAGAACAATACAGAAGGTCAGGCACTTGACCTTGAAGCAAAGTACATCAAGACTGCTCCTAAAATGGACGGTAAAATCGGTGCAGATGAATATCACGCAATGACATTTGCTGATTACAGCAAGTACTTTAACTGGACAAAAGGTTCACAGCGTTCCGAAACTCTTGCAGATGTTGAAAAATATCTCAAGAACGATATGAAGATCTATATGGGCTGGAACGGCAACGATTTCTATGTTGCGCTTCAGGCAAAGGCTCCCAAGGCAGAATATAACTGCGAATTTTCAGGTAATGAGCTTTACATGTTCCGCGCTTGGTCCTTCCAGGTTGCTATCACAGATATTGAAGCAACAGGAACAGACAGAGCTGAGGTTGGTATCGGTTTTGACCCTGCATCGGGTGGCAAGATGATATCCTACACTAAGTGGGGCGACAGAAAGAATATGACACTTACAGCAGGTGAAAACTTTGCTGCTAACTGGGATAAGGATGCAGAGCTTGTTACATATGAGATGAAGCTTGATCTTGCTTCCGTTCTCGGCGGTAAGGCACAGAATGACAGCCTCTTCCGTCTTGGTTTCTGCCTTAATATGGGCGATGGCGATATTGCAACAGACGACAGACAGAAGCAGGTTGAACTTGGCTACGGTATCGCAGTTTCCAAGCAGGTTGAAAACCTTCCCGCTATCGCATTGACGGGTAAGAGCGCATCTGACGGTGATGTTGATGTTGATATTCCCGTTGATACAGAGCCCCAGGAAGAAGAACAGGAAGGCTTTAATGCAGCTGACCGATTCGATAAAGCAGGCGCTGCAGCGATCTTCAATATCACAAACGGCTCCCTTGAAGCTAAAGATATGGACGAAAACGGCGAAAAGTTCGTAAGACTTACAGTTACAGGTGAAAATCCCATCATCGGTTCAAAGGATCTTACACAGGGCCTTAATATGGACCCTGAAAGTGTTAATCCCCAGGGTGTTTACCTTGCAATCAAGTACCGTACAGCAAGCACAAAGAGCAACCGTTTTGCAATAAACTTTACTAACCCCGTTGCACCTACTCTCAACAGAGAGAATGACTGCGACCTCGGCTTCGGTCTTGCAAACGACGGTGAATGGCACACAATGGTATTTGAAATGCCGTTGTACGATAACTGGACACAGTTCATTTCCGAATTCTATCTCTGCCCCTTCTTCATTACAACTGAGGATGTTGTCGGTGAAACGATAGACATTCAGTGGATCAAGTACTATTCAGATCCCCCTGTGTTCGAAGATGAAGAATATACAAAGATAGACTTTGACGGTGCTGAAGGTTCAACAGAAGAAACAGAGGCTCCTGCAGAAGAAACAGAAGCAATAACAGAGGCTGAAACAAAAGCTGATGCAACAACAACAGCAGGCGGTGCAGATAAAGGCGATGACGAAGGCGGTCTTTCCGTTGGCGCTATTATCGGTATCGTTGCAGCAGTTGTAGTGGTTGCAGCGGCAGTTGTACTCGTTGTACTTAAGAAGAAGAAAG
>JAZNEN010000217.1:0-2972 GCA_045588615.1 Eubacteriales bacterium | reverse complement strand
TGCATATTGTGACAGCCTTACGTCTGTTACAATCGGTGACAGCGTTACAAGTATAGGCGAGGGAGCATTTTACTCTTGTGACAGCCTTACATCTGTTACAATCGGTGACAGCGTTACAAGTATAGGCTATCGTGCATTTTACGATTGTGACAGCCTTACGTCTGTTACAATCGGTGACAGTGTTACAAGTATAGGCTATCGTGCATTTTACAATTGTTTCAACCTCAAAGATGTATATTATGGCGGAAACGAAGCACAGTGGAATTGTATTACAGTTGGTTTAGAAAATTATTATCTTTTGAATGCAAATGTTTTCTTTGCTCGCGGCGGCGTAGGTGAGATCATAGGAAGCGGCAAATGCGGCGATAATCTTACGTGGACGCTTGACGATTACGGAACATTCAGGATAAGCGGTTCAGGTATTATGACAAATTATGATTCACCATCATATGCCCCGTGGGACAGCTGCCGTTCAGCAATCAAAAAAATAATTATAGGTGATAGTGTTACAAGTATAGGCGTTTATGCATTTTATAATTGTTCAAATCTTGAATTGTTGAAATTGGGTGACGGTCTCAAGGTGATAGCAAATAGTGCATTCAACGCTTGTTCAGCCCTTGAATCCGTTGTGATACCCGATAGTGTAAAAAGTATAGGTTCAAATGCGTTTAGTGAATGTACATCTCTTAAATACGTTAAATTGGGAAGCGGACTTAAAACAATAGGAAACAATGTATTTTATGTCTGTACAAGCCTTGAAACAGTATCTGTGCCCGACAGTGTTACGTATATGGGCAGTGATGTATTTCGATACTGTACTGCACTTAAATCTGTCACACTCGGCAATGGAATAAAAAATGTGGCTGATCGTGTTTTCGGCAGTTGTGACAGCCTTACCGATATTTACTACACAGACACCGAAGAAGAATGGGAAAATATAACAATAGGTGCCGATAACGACGCCCTCTGGCTTGCGGTGATTCATTTCTGTGCCCATACATACGGCGAATGGACGAAAAATGATGTGCTGTCAGACGAGGATAATGCAATTTACGAAAGAAAATGTGCCGACTGCGGATTTTCCGAATCGTACAGCACATGCAATCACAAGACAGAATGGGTGACTGAAGATCCCACAACTACCGAAAAAGGTAACAAAAGTGAAGTATGTGTAAAATGCGGTGAAATCTTTGCCGGTGAGGAGCTTGACATTATTCCCGAAAAGTTGGTAATTGAGTCATTACCCGAAAAACTTTCATATTCCTTCGGTGAAACACTTGATCTGACGGGGCTTGCATTAACATATTCATACGCAGACGGACGTGAAAATGTATCTTTGAGCGAATCCGACTACACAGTATACGGCTTCGATGCATACGTTTTCGGCCTTCAGACACTTTTAATTGAAGCAGGCAACTACAAGGTAAGATTTGATATAACTGTAGACCTGACAGTACTTCCCGATACGTTTACAGACAAAATTGATGCAGGCGCAACTGTTGAAAGCCTTGCAGAGCTTTATCCCAATGCAACAGTATACGCACTTACTGATGACGGCAAAAAGACAGCAGGCGGTGAAGAGCTTCTTAAAACAGGCATGATACTGCAGATCGTTAACAGCGACGGCACCGTAGACGGTGTAACCGTCATTGTAAATGGTGACATCACAGGCGACGGAGTGGTAAATGGAAAAGACCTTATAAGACTTAAGAAACAGATTACACAAGGCAACGCCGTTGAGCATATTGAATACGCTGACATAAACAGCGATGGTATTGTGAACGAAAACGATATTACCGCCATTATGATATTTTAACAGCAAAAATCCCTCCCGAATTGTCATGGGAGGGATTTTTATTATGCTTTACTGACCGTTTTCGGTGTCTTCTGTTACAACGCCTGTGGCATAGCGTTTTGCCTGCGTTGTAAAGAGCTCGTAGTATTTTCCTTTTGATGCCATAAGCTCGTTGTGACTGCCCATTTCACAAAGCTGTCCATCTTCGATTACGATAACGCAGCTTGCCGTTGTTGCACTTGAAAGCCTGTGTGAAACGAATACGGATGTCTTTCCTGTGCGAAGTTCATCGAATTTGTTGAATATCTCGGCTTCTGCAAGCGGATCGAGTGATGCTGTCGGTTCATCAAGCACAAGAATGTCGGAGTCCCCGTAAAATGCCCTCGCAATTGCAAGCTTTTGCCATTGACCGCCCGAAAGCTCAATACCGTTATCCTCAAAATAACGCATAAGCGGTGTGTCGTATTCATTGGGAAGGTCGGCGATAAAGTCATCGGCACCGCTTCTTTCCGCGGAGCTTTTAACATCGCTGAAATTCGGTGTTTTATCGATATCACCGAACATAATATTTTCACTTACCGACACGGCATATTTTCCGTAATCCTGGAAAATGATACCGAACATATCGTAAAGTGCCTTTGTATCGTATTCACGCAGGTCGTGACCGTCAAGAAGTATTCTTCCTTCCGTTGGGTCATAAAGTCTTATAAGAAGCTTTACAAGTGTTGTTTTGCCTGCGCCGTTAAGACCTACAAGCACCACTGTGTCGCCGGGGTTTATGGTAAGTGACATATTTTTTATGACATATCTGTCAGTACCGGGATATTTAAACGACACATTTTCAAGCTTTATCTCGTGTGCGATATGGCGTTTTGGCTGTCTTGGCGGATCTATAATCGGCTTGATATGCTTTTCCTCGTTCATAAACGTAATCATATTGTTTATAAACAAAGTGCCTTCATATATCATAGCAGTTGTCGAAATGATAGATGCCAGTCTTGCGGATATTGTATTCAAAGCACCCGTGTAAAGGGAGTAGTCACCGACTTCGTAATTTCCCTTAAAAACACCGTCTGCAATATATATAAACAGTAAGCAGTTGACGGTAGTTGCAACTATACCGGCGATAAGGTTTAACCAAAACTCACTCATTATGAGCTTTTTGAGTCCCTTGAAG
>JAZNEN010000216.1:0-7854 GCA_045588615.1 Eubacteriales bacterium | reverse complement strand
GTGCGCTTGCCATGACACCCGATATTCTGTGCTTTGATGAACCAACATCAGCGCTTGACCCTGAGCTTACGGGTGAGGTGCTCAATGTTATAAGAGGTCTCAAATCAAAAGATATGACAATGGTCGTTGTAACACACGAAATGGAATTTGCAAGAGGAGTTGCCGATAAGGTCATTTTTATGGCAAACGGTATTATAGAAGAAGAGGGAACAGCTGAGGAAATATTTTCAAATCCCAAATCTCCAAATTTGCAGGCATTTCTCAACAAAGCAAAAAACAAATAAATATAAACGGAGAAATTCAGATTCGAGTTTCTCCGTTTTAAACTTGTTGACAAAAATATGAATGTATGATATAATTAATAGTACACATACGGTTTGAATGGAGATTTACTTAATGGATCGCGAATTTTTGATAGAAGTTGCCGTGAAGCTTGCATTATCGGTTATTCTCGGCGGATTTATAGGAATAGAAAGGGAACGGCACGGCAGAGCTGCAGGTATGCGAACGCATATTCTGGTTTGTATCGGAGCGGCGCTTACATCGCTTATAAGTATATATGTAAATGAATATATGGGCGGCACGGGTGATATTTTAAGGATTTCCGCACAGGTAATTTCAGGCATCGGTTTTTTGGGCGCAGGTATGATAATCCTGCGTGACAATAATGTAATTGTAGGACTTACAACGGCTGCAGGTGTTTGGACGACGAGTATTATCGGTATTGCGATAGGATACGGCTTTTATGCAGGCGCAGGTATTGCCACGGTATGCCTGCTTATATCTACGATGCTTTTTTCAAAGTTTGAAAGAGCGAAGAGAAAATACGAGTCTGTATACATAGAAATAGACAATATGTATATGCTCAATAACATAATAAATATACTCAATGAAAAATTCGGTGATAAAATGACGTCAAAGGTCGTACCGCCTAAGAGTAATTACGGCGGAAATCTCGGTATCGTTATCACGGTCAAAAGCGGATATCCCTTTAAACTTGAAGAGCTTTGTGATGTTGAGCATGTAGTGTATGTTGAGAAAAATCAGCTCACTATAAGAATGTAATTCGTATGAAGATAATATGTCTTACTGAAAATACATCGGCGAATGAGTGCCTGAGTGCCGAGCACGGATTGAGTCTTTATATAGAAACCGAAAAGCATAAAATACTCTTTGATATGGGGCAAACGGATGCCTTCTATAAAAACGCCCAAAAGCTTGGGGTACAGCTTGAGGATGTTGATGTTGCCGTACTTTCTCACGGTCACTATGACCACGGCGGGGGATTATCCAAGTTTTTAGAAATCAACTCCAAAGCCCCGGTATATATAAGCCGCTATGCTTTTGGTGAGTATTATAACGGTCAAGAAAAATACATAGGGCTTGATATTTCAATTAAAGAAAGTAAAAGGCTTGTATTTACAGACGGACAAAAAGAACTTGGCGGCGGAATGTGCCTTTATTCGCACAACGATAAAGAACGTCCGAATTATCTGGGTTCTTTCGGTCTTAACAAACGCTGTGACGGTGAGTTTATTCCCGATGACTTTATTCACGAGCAGTATCTTTTAATAGAGGAAAACGGAAAAAAGGTCTTGATAAGCGGATGCTCACACAAGGGCGTTGTTGATATCGTTTCATGGTTTTCACCCGATATATTTGTAGGCGGTTTTCATTTTTCAAAAATAGAAGACACAGAGGTTCTCAATACAGCACTTGAAAAATTGCTTTGCGGTAATACCGTTTATTATACTTGTCATTGTACGGGGGCGGAGCAGTTTGAATATATGAAAAAGAAAAGCCGCAGGATAAATTATATTTCCTGCGGAGATGTACTTGAAATATAATAAGGGACGGACTCGTTCAGGAAATCATTTCCTGAGTGAGCCGTCCCTTATATTTTTAATGTTTTTTGTTGTAAGGTAAACTACACTTCCGCTTTTGACGGATTTATATGTTGAAAACTATTTAAATAAGGCTGTGAATTTAAGGTTTATTTTATGAGATCTACAAGTGCGCTTAAATCACTGTCTTCAAGTGTACCGTTAAGGTCTATGTCAGCCGCTATTCCGTAACCCTTGTTGCTGTATTTCAGTATGGCTTTCTTTGCCTGAATAAGGTCCTTACCGTTTACTATACCGTCGCAGGTTGTATCACCTGTTACAATAAGCATTGCTCTTATTGTTTCTTTGCCGTTGATGATCTTTCTGATCGTGTCGCCTGTGCAGACGCTGCCCGTCTTAATATTTCCGCTTTCATCGTAGATCTTGCAATTTACGTCAAAATCAGCAATGACATCAGCTGCTGTCAATCCTGCATCTATACCGAATACTGACAATCCCAAAGCGGATTCCTTAAGTGTAAGGTCTGATCCGGATGCAAGAGTGAATGTCATATCTTCTTCCGAAAGTATCGGATTTATTTCAAATATCTGCGTATCACTGCCGTCATATGTAACTGTCTTGGCGTTGATACCCGCTACCGCGGTTCCTACACTCATAACTGTGGAGGGGGCACATTTAGGTCTTAATACATAATTTCCGTCAGGCATTTTGTGAATAAAGAACTTTTGTGCATCACTTCCGTCTGCATTTCCGATCACAAGATTTGCACCGGGTTCATACGTGTTACTGCTTAATCCCATAACCTTTCCTGTTGAGTTATTAGTTATGCGATAGCTTCCGTCTGAATTACGTGTGAATGTCCACGCTCTCGATGTGCTGGAGGAATTTGCCGCTACAACGGTTGTATCAGATAAACCGAGACAAAGAGAAGCTGTTGTAAGGTCGATCGTTGCGTTGAATTCTTCTCCGAGATTTTCATACGGAGCAACTGCACGGGGCTCTTTATATCCCGTCTGCATGTAATGCTGCAGCGCCGCCGTATTATCCGTGCCGTATGCCGATTTAATATCGGAGTTGTTGTTCAAATAATAACCTACATCAAATACCGCACTTGCACGTCTGCCTTCCTTTATACCGGAACCGAAGAAGTGGTTAAAGAGTGCATCTTCATTGCTTCCGAAAGCGTTCTTAAGGTCTGCATAATTGTCGGAATAGTAATTTGCATCAAATACGTATGTGGGGAGCTGCGGTTCGTAAACAAGCGCTACTGCATTCCAGAGATTACGCATTCCGGAAGTGTCAGAGTAGCATGCTCTCTCAACGTAATTTTCATTTTCGTCGAGAGTCACCATCGTTGTGGAACCGCCGCCGTCGAGCATAAAGCAAGTGTCAAATCCAACGTCCTGACAGAAGTCGGGGATCTGGTCATAACGAAGACCTGTACGCACACCGTTTTTATCCGCTGTTACCATGGCAAACATGATGCTGCCGTCAGATTTTACACCGACAAGGTTTGTGGGGTACTGTGTTGTATCGGTAAGGTCGTTATTTATACTGCCGTCTTTCATAACAAGTATCTGACCGCCGATAGCTTCTTCGCAATTCATCCACATATTGTTTGCATCATTTCCTGCATTTGTCTGTGTGAGGTAAGATTTAACTGTTACTGTGTCACCAACGGAGAATTTGCCGTTAAGGCTTGACATTTTTGTACCTCTTGCGGAAAGCACGATAACGTCATCGGTAAGGGCAGGTCTTGAAGTTGAACCTGAAGCGTAAAGCCCGATAACGGTACCTGTTACGGTTTCGTTATTCATGAATTTGTTTGAACCCGATACACGTATTGCGACTTCATAAGAAGACGTGGGAATATAGTTTGATGTGCCGAGTCTGTTGTTGTAAACGTAAAGTGCGTTGTCTGCGGGTGCACGGTTAACACCGTCCGCCTGGAATGATGCACCTGTTGTCGTGTTCTTGATAGTTGTTTTTACCTTAGGTTTACCGATAACAAGCCTTCTGTCCTTTGACATACCGAGTGTATAATAGTCGGCATTCAGCTTTTCCTGATTGGACATCTGGCTGCACCAGATCTCACCGTCAAGCACCATAGGGCTGAAAGATACGTAATAATTTTTGGTTGTAGATATACCGAGACTCGATGCGCTTGACATCCAGTCACCGTTTACGGAAGCAAGAATTGTCTTTTTTCCGTCGGAAAAATTCTTTGTTGCGCTGACAATTGAGCCTGTGCTCGTTGAATATGTACCGATATTCATTACCTCAATTGAAAGGGCGGGGTTGTTTACGAAGTCACCTTCAACGATGTTAATGATT
This sequence comes from Eubacteriales bacterium, assembly GCA_045588615.1. Classification (GTDB taxonomy): domain Bacteria; phylum Bacillota; class Clostridia; order Oscillospirales; family CAG-272; genus RGIG7213. Next base: position 3,676 of record JAZNEN010000216.1, on the reverse strand, counting down.
CTGTTTGCGCCGTATCCGGATGATCCGCCGGAACCAAGATGTATACGTGTGTAGTCAACACCCGTATCAAATCCGTCCACCTTAAGGTCGGTCGTCACGTTTGAATCCTGACCTGTAAAGGAATACGCATACGTTTCCCTTGTCATCAGATGCGAGAATGTACCGACAAGCAATACGCCTGCTGTCAGAACGGCGGTACATCTTTTGAATAAATTTTTCATAAAAATACCTCGATTTCTTTTGCAATATAACCTTTAATGTGTATATTTATTTTCCTTATAGATACACAATTACATCTTAATTCTACACCTTTTTATCGGAAATGTCAAGCCTTTTAATGTGATTATTTGTTAATTATGCATTATTTTTTTGCGAAAAAACTCTTTAACACTTGACAATTAGCACAAAAGTATGTAGAATGAAGAAGTGCTCGCGCTTTTTACGTAAAAAAAACTGTGTCGGCACAAATTTTCCAACAGGGAGTTGAGGTTTTGTTATGAAAAATTTATTCAAAAGATGTACCGCCGTTCTGACGGCAGGCGTATTGCTTGTGGGTGCGTTTGCGAATCTGATGACAAGGGAAACATATGCGTATTCCTTTACAGGTCAGGATTCAAATGTAACGTCGGATATAAAGGTAGGCGGAATTGATACAGGTGCGGATTATACAAGGGTGCACCTAGGATCAGGCGGCTCATCGGGCTACGGTGCCAACAGAATTATCAACATTGTTGAGGCTAATCTTGCTCAAAATCCCGCGCTTTCTCTTGAAGTATTCAATATAGGTCAGTATTCAACGAGCAGCGGATCGCTTGTCAGTACGGTTAAAAATTATTCAGAGGGAGATAAAAAAATACTTGCCGCTGTCAACGGTGACTGGATGAATACCGTACAGGGCGACCTCGGTATCAGCTCAACGGCGAACTATTATGTTTCGTTCAGCTCTATGTTGCTTGACGGTGAGATCTGGTGCAGCCAGATGTCTACACAGGAGCTTTCCGCTGACTATTTTACTCTCGGCTTTACAAGTGACAGAGAAGTAGTCATTGGTAAACCAAAGGTAATAACAACAATAAAAAATGTTTCGACAGGAACGACAGTTTCCGCAAACGGCGTAAACAGAGCACCTGCGAACAATGCTGTTTTTGTTTACAATAACAGAATCGGACCGTCCAACTACGTTCCGTCATCGTCATATGAAGTTGCGGTGCGTGTATCAGGCTCGAATAAATTTATGAATAACGGTACTGTAACAGGTACGGTTATCGGTATTTATCCTTCAGGTTCAACATCAAGACAAAGTCTTTCGGATGATATTATCATTCTTTACGCAAGAGGTAATAAGGTATCACAGCTCAGCGGTAAATTCTCGGTAGGTCATACTGTTTCCGTAACCACACACATGACAGACAGCAGTGCCGGCAGTGCGGCAAATGAAAAATGGCTTAAATGCGAGGAAGCGATAGGCGGACAGATACTCGTCATGAAGGACGGACGAATTAACAACAATCTTACAAGCACATCTCAGTACCCAACAAACCTTATCGGTGTGAAATCCGACGGAAGCATCATGTTTGCTATGGTAACATCTGATTCAAACGGAAAATATGTCGGTCTTCGCTACAATCAGATACCGTCCTTCTGTCAGGCAGTAGGATATGATACATGCTTCATGCTTGACGGCGGAGGATCGACAGCAATGGTAACGCTTGAAAATGATACTTATGTTGAGAGGGCATGTTATGCCGACGGCTCTCTTCGTAACGTGTGGAACGGTATAGCGCTTGTTTATGACCCTCAGATGCCGTCATATGTCTTTGACAGTGATTATTATTACAATAATTATCCTGATCTTCAGAGCGCTTTCGGATATGATACCAATGCACTTCTGAACCACTTTATTGAAAACGGTGTAAAAGAAGGCAGACGTGCAAGTGCGACGTTTGATATTGATTTCTATCTCAACCAGAACCCTGACCTTAAAAATGCCTTCGGAACTAACCGTGAGTTTGCAATGGAGCATTTTCTGTCACTCGGATATAAAGAGATAAGGCACACGGCACCTTACGAAGATATAGGAACAGACTTTTATGCTACAATTAATATGATCTCGGGAAGTACGTGTCTCGGACTTTCAGGTACGAATGTTGTTACAACGAATGCCAACGACGGTTCTCAGATATGGAAATTTATACGCAATAAAGACGGAACTTATACGATACAGCACGGTAAAACGGGATTGGTGCTGGATATATTTGCAGGATCGTATGAGTCGGGGGCGAATGTTCAGGTGTATGACTCAAACGGTACCGACGCACAAAAATTCTATCTTCACAAAACGCTTGAGGGAGATTATATACTGAGACCGAGATGTTCTGCGATGGCTGTAATTGATGTTGCGGTAGGTTCAACATTACCCGGAGCGAATGTTCAGATATATGAGTCCAACGGCTCAAATGCGCAGAAATTCAAGATAAAGACGCTGTTTACAGAGGAAGATGCAAATCTTAAACTTAAATCGACATCAAGCTTAAAAATGACAGGGGATGAATCCGACCTGCATGTTCTTGGTATAAAGCAGGGAACGATGCCTTCAAGTATATCATCGCAGTTTGAAGGCAATCTCAATGTGTATGATATGAGTGGAAACGTAAAGACATCAACCGCTATACGTACAGGCGATACCGTAAGAAAGATAATGAACGGAGTAGAGGTTGTGCGTGCTACACTTGTTGTGGTCGGTGATACTAACTTTGACGGTGTAGTAAACGGTAAAGACCTTATAAATGCGAAAAAGGATCTTTTAGGACAGGATTCAACGGGATATCCGATAGCGGCGGATATGGACTATGACGGTGTTATTGAACAAAGCGACCTTAAAGAGCTTACAAATATGATAGGAAATTAATGAAATAATGACAAAAAAACATTCGAGCGCATTTTTGCCTCGAATGTTTTTTTGCTTAAATATTGTTTTTTTCTTTCAGAATTTTTTCTTCCGAATCCTTTTTAAGCTGTGCCCTTAAATTTTTTGTCCATTCGGACCACTGACAGTTTTGCTCCCCATAGATAAGATTTTCCGTATATTCAAGCGGTATCCACGTGGAGATATCAGCTTCGTTGTGAGATACTACAGCTTCCATATTGTCAAGTGCCTTGAACAGCTTTGCTTCGTCAGTTTTCATTTCGTTCATTTCGCAAAACAACGCCTTAAGCTCGGAAGCGGTTTTTTCGGGAAGCATGGAAAGCAGGGAACTTATCGCATCATCTTCCTTGTTTTCATCTTTTTCTGTTTTTAAGAAAGACGGAATATCTCCCGTTATCGCCTCACCAAAGTCATGTATAAGGCACATTTTTATAAGCTTGTTTATGTCAAGAGTCGGGTATTCATCAGCGCAAAGCAAAGCCATGACCGACAAGCGCCACGAATGCTCCGCAACGCTTTCATGTCTTCCGCTTGATGTCCAGGAATGACGTGTGTTACACTTCAATTTTTCTATTTTACCCAAAAAATCAATAAATTGTCTGTTTTCCATTTTTCCTCCGCAAAGATCGGGAAATTAAAATTTTACCTTTTCTTTACCTTTTTATTTTCGGTTTTTTCTCCCTGTCGATAAGTGATATAATATTGTCTGAGAAAAATATAAATAAAATCAGAAATACACCAACACCTATT
>JAZNEN010000215.1:0-2257 GCA_045588615.1 Eubacteriales bacterium | reverse complement strand
ATACCTATCCTCTCTCCGTTTTTCTTAAGTCTGTCTATTACATATCGCTTTTCATTTGCATCAAATCCCTGATAGAGTCTGTAATTCTTCAACTTGATATTTTGTAAGTTAAGGTTGGAATTTACAAATTCGTATGAAGATATGATTTTACTGTCATCGTCAACAATGCCGAGTGATTTTGCAAGATATTCATTTCTGCTTGAAATATCGTCACAGAAAAGTATTACCTTTATGCCTGCGTCAGCAAATTTTTTTACTGTTTTTTCGCATCCGTCAATAACAGTCTCGCGCATTATCAAAAAACCTTCAAAGCACAGATCATTCTGCGCATAAGATATCTGCTTCAGATTGTCATATTCCGATATTTTTGTTGCAATAGCCGCAATTTTGTAACCGCTTCTTTCATACGAATCGACGACCTGTAAAAGGTCTTTTTTAATTTCTGAATCCAGCCCGAAAATACCCGAGGATTTACGTGTGCTTGTGCACCTGTTTATTATCTGCGCACCGCCGCCGCGTGCAACTATCAAAAATTCACCGTCGGAATACGCAAGTGCCGTATCAAAAAGCGATGCGCTTCCGACAGGTACAAAGTCTATAAGCTCCGTATTTTTCATTTCGGAGGCATATTCGGAAATGGCATTTTCCACAGGCGTCATTATTCGTTTGTATGTATCGACTGTCAACGGTGCAAGCTCGCACAGTCTGCGTGCGATGTGCATATTTTCCTCATTGAACAGATACTCATAACCGCCGATATAAATATACTGTATCTTAATGTCATCACCGCATATTCCGGATGTTTTGGAAATTACGATGCAGGACATATCGTTAATTTTATCAATCGCAGAAATATTTTTTATGATGACATTTTCGTTATAAATATCATCTTTTGAGTTTGTGAAAAACAAGCTGTAAGCAACCACTATCAGAGCAAACGCCATAAAAAACTCACACATGGAGGATGCAGCATAAGCTAAGGAGGACAAAAAGACATTCGTCATTTTGTCCGACAAGCCATATACAAACACAGATGTAAGTCCAAGAACAAACACCGCAAATATCATCAAAAGGCTTGTGATATTCGAAAGCTTGTATACCTTAGAAAACAGCTTTAACCCTTCTTTTTCCGCCGATGACGTCAGATTCCTGCGCCTTGCAACAGTCATTTCGCCTGTCGCACAGCACAAGATCCGTGCCGTTCCTTTGAAAACGACCGATGCGGCAAAAACCATATTTTTCTGTTCTTTTGTCGGAAGTGACGGTTCATACGACAAAAATCCGGGATCCTTTTCCCCATTTCCGCCACTGATATTCATTTCAAGCACTTTGAAATTTTCAGCGGATATAACACGGCCATCGCACGGGACAATATCCCCCTCGCGAAGCAAAACAATATCTCCCGGAACGAGTCCCTTCTGATTTATTCGGAATATTTTCCCTTCACGGATCACACGTGTCTCAGGCTCCGAATATTTTTTGCTTTGTGCAATTATCATTTGTGACTTGCGATATAAAACCATAATCGCAATATAATTGAACAGTGCCATAGCACATATGAAAAATGTGCTTAATTCGTGCGATACAAAATAATACACGATACATACAAGTATCAACAGTACCGTTATTATTCCCGGCGCGGTGCTTTTCTCAAGGAGCGATGAGGTGTGTGGGAAAATTATATTTTTAGGGTATTTCCTTTGCCTTTTTTTAACTTCTTTTCTGTCGAGTCCATTTTCAAAATCAGTTTTAAGCATCGTTTTTAACTGATTAAAATGGAACTTATACCACTGCATATCTGCCACACAGCCACCTCCTTCATCAGAATTTTACTGTAATCTCACCGTTTTCAACACAGATATTGAGCTTTGAAATTTCTTTATCGAAATTATCGATTATAATATTTGCCGCTTTATCCTCAACGTTTTTCTCAATGTAGCGGCGCATATTTCTTGCCCCGTACTTTACGGAATACGATTCATCTGCAATTTTATCCCTTGCCTGTTCGGTATACGATATCGTAATACCACGGTCAGCAAGCGCCTTTCCGAACTCATCAAGCATAATTTCCGCAATACGCTTGAAGTCCTCACGGCAAAGCGAATTAAACGTGATTATTTCATCTACGCGGTTGAGAAATTCGGGACGCAGAAAATCAGAAAGTGCCTTTTCTGTCTTTTCTTTTCCCGCCTTTGCTTCTTCCTTGCCGAAGCCTGCCGGCGCTGCCATATAGTTTGATCCTGCATTTGTCGTCATG
>JAZNEN010000214.1:0-17445 GCA_045588615.1 Eubacteriales bacterium | reverse complement strand
GGGTTTGTCATCAATATGAAACGGGCTACCACCAGTAGCCCGTTTATTAAATCAGTCTTCGTTTTCTTCCTCGTCATCGCAGTGGCAGCAGCAGTCACATTCTTCGTCTTCACATTCATCGTAGATGCAAGAGAATTCCTCGCCGCAAGCGGGGCAGATAACGTGTGCAAGATCTATCGTAGAGGGTAAGCAGATCGTTTCGTCACAGCAGGGACAGTTGACTTCAAAAACAACGTCGTCATCGTCGTCGAAATCTTCATCGAAATCGTCGTCGTCATACTCATCGTATTCATCATCGTCATCATCATCGCAGCCGCAATCACATTCGTCATCGCAGCAACCGCAGTCACATTCGCCGCCGTAAACTTCTTCTTCAACAGCACCGAGATCCTCGTCGATTTCCTCGATGTAAGCGTCAAGCTCATCTGTCTTTTCTTCAAGATCGCTGACTGTAAGGGCAACATCGTCAAGCACTTCGATTATTTTTTTAAGGATAAGTGCGTAATCATCGCCCTCGTCAAGTTTAAGACCGTCTGCCAAGCCTTTAAGATATGCTGTTTTTTCGTTTAAGGTCATTGTTATACCCTTTCAGAATTATTATTTTGCTCTTTCAAGATATTCGCCCGTTCTTGTATCGATACGGAGAATGTCGCCTTCGTTGATAAAGAGCGGAACCTTGATGGAAACGCCTGTTTCAAGTGTTGCGGGCTTTGTTGTGCCCTGAGCTGTATCACCCTTGAAGCCGGGGTCTGTCTGTGTAACAACGAGTTCAACAAACATAGGGGGTTCAACGCTGAATACATTGCCCTTGTAGGATACGATCTTACAGATCATTTCTTCCTTAACGAACTTGAAGTTGTCGCTGAGCTTGTCGGAGTTCAAGGGAAGCATGTCGTAAGTCTCAAGATCCATAAAGTAGTATATATCGCCGTCGTTGTAAGAATACTGCATATCCTTTCTTTCAACGATAGCTTCCTCGAATTTATCTGTGGGTGAGAAAGATCTTTCAATTACCGCACCTGTAATTACGTTTTTCATTTTTGTACGGACAAAAGCGGCACCTTTTCCGGGCTTAACGTGCTGGAATTCAATAACCTGCATAACGTTTCCGTCAAGTTCAAAGGTCTTGCCGTTTCTGAAATCGCCTGCCATCAACATAGTATATGTACCTCCAAAATAATTATTGTATTTATTCTCAGTTATTATATATCACACGGGAGAAGTTTTCAAGATGATACAGCAATGTTTTAAAAAAATACTCAAATTATTAACAAATTTCAATCAGTTCCTTCGGGTATTCGGTTATATTTTTTACCGTGTTTTCATATACTACTATCATATCCTCGATCCTTACACCCATATGATGGGGAATATATATACCGGGCTCTACTGTGACGATGTGTCCTTTTACGAGTATTTCTCCTTTTGCCGCGGGTGAAAGTCTGGGATTTTCGTGTATCTGAAGCCCCACTCCGTGGCCGAGACTGTGGCCGAATGTGCCGTTATATTTTTCGTTTATTATATCCCTTGCGCACCTGTCCGCTTCAAAGCAGTCACGCCCGCCGCATTCAAGATATTCAAGGGCTTTAGTCTGTGCTTTTAAAACAGTGTTATATATGTCCTTCATTTCGCCGCTTGCTTTACCAAAACTGAATGTCCTTGTCATGTCGCTTTTATAGCCCTTGTACGTTGCACCGAAGTCCACTGTTACAAAGCCGCGCTCAAGGGGCTTATTTTCGGGCACGCCGTGCGGCTTTGAGGTGGATGCACCGCTTATAAATATCGTCGGAAAAGCCTCGCACCCCGCACCGTTTTTGCGCATCAAAAATTCAAGCTCTGTTGCAAGCTCTGTTTCCGTTACACCTTCTTTTACGAGAGGTAAAAGGGAAGTGAATGATTTTTCGGCAATTCTCTGCGCCGTTATTGTGTATTCAATTTCGTCCGCTTCTTTTACAGCACGCAGACGCTTGAGCAACCCGTTTGACTTTACAAACTTAACAAAGCTGTGCTTTGTCTGTAAACGCTCAAGCTCGTAAACGGTCAAAAAATCCTCCTCAAACATAAGAGTTTTTATGTTTTCGTCACAAAGTATGTCGCCTAAATGCGCTGAATCATCGATCAAAGCGCCCGAACATCCGTATGCTTTTGCCGATTCGGTATATCGAAAATCGCATAAAAGATAAGTTTTTTCTTTTGTTATCAGTACGTATCCGTCCTCAAATTCAAATCCGCAGGCGTAATACTGCCCGATGCCTGATGTAAGCAGAATCCCGTCAACGGATGCAGGCAAAGCGTTTTTTATTTTTTCGTGTTTTCCAAAAAACATACGTTTTCTCCTTTCGGATATTTATTTTATTATACACCGATGGGGATTTTTAATGATGAATAATAATTGAATTTTTAAGGTCGTTTATGAATTTACCGAAGGAAGATCCCGCAAGAGTTCTGACAGTTATCCTGTATGGCATTTTGTCGCTGGGGGCTGTTTATATATTTTTCAGATATCTTTTCTTTATAATTTTGCCGTTCGCGCTCGGTTTTTTGCTTGCTTTGTTTCTCCGCCCAGCGCACAGACTTGTATGCAAAAGAATGAAAATACCGTGTAAGATAGTGTCTGTGACACTTGTTTCTGTGTGCGGAGCATTTGTGTTTTTTCTTTTGTATATGCTGTTTTCGAGGTTTTACAAAGAGGGCAGAGAGCTTGCCTCAAAGCTGTCGTTTGATATGTTCAACACGGGTATTTTAGATACCTTCCGCGATGTGCCGATAATTTCAACGGTCATCAGTGCTGCCGAGGGCGCAGGTGTCGATCTTTTGAAGTCATTTGGCGGATTTTTTGAAGAAAAAATGCCGAAGCTTATCAGCGGATTTGCGGAGCTTTTGCCGAGTGCCGTTTTCTTTTTCGCATCATTTATTTTTTCAGCCGTGTATTTTCTTTCCGATTACGAAAAAATACGTGATTTTTGTAAAAAGAAGCTGTCGGGCACTGCATTTTCAAAGCTTGGGCTTATAAAACGCAAAACGGTGGAATCCCTTTGCGGATTTTTGAAAGGGTATTTTATTATAATGCTCATCACCTTTGCGGAGCTGTTTTTGGGATTTATAATCCTCGGCATAAATTACGCATTTCTGCTTGCTTCAATTACGGCGGTCATCGATATTTTGCCCATTTTAGGTGTCGGCATCGTTCTTTTGCCGTGGGCGATATATGAGTTTTCTGTCGGTAATGCCGTGCGTGCCGTGGGACTGTGCGTTTTATTCGTTGTTATAAGCGGCGTGCGGCAGTTCTCTGAGCCTGCAATACTCGGCAAAAAGGTCGGACTTCATCCGCTTTTTTCGATGTTTTCGATGTATCTCGGATACAAGCTGTTCGGCTTTGTCGGAATGCTCTTTTTTCCGTTTTTATCGAGCCTTGTCAAAGAAATTGCCTCAGGCGGTGAAAAAGAATTGTAAATTATATTGACTTTATCCGACGCACAGAGTATAATGATACTATCAAACTTAAGAAAGGATATTATTATGGACGTACTTAAGAAAATATTTCCACATGCGTTTGCCACAAACGGACTCGGAAGCTTGATCGTCAGAATTATCATATATGTCATCATCGGTGCTGTTGCAGGTGTTCTTATAGGAATCCTTGCAAAAATGCCCATCATCGGTATTTTCGCAGGCATCCTCGGCGGTATTGCAGAGCTTTATGTATTTGTCGGCGTTGTCATTTCAATACTCGTGTTCTTGAAGATACTTAAATAAAGCAGTAAAAAAACATCACCTGTACGGGTGATGTTTTTTTAACCTCTCATTATGTTCAACACGGTGCCGTAGTACAATCTGACATCTGAAAGTTTACATTAATATTTTTGTATTCTGCGCGCACCCGCCTGCCCCCCTCAGTTGACGCAGTCAACTGTCACAGGCGTGGTGGCGCATATTTCCTTCGGAAATATATAATATAAAGTTTTAGCTGTTACAACATAGTAGGGGCAACATTCAAGCAGTTTGCTTTGCGAATTGGAATCCCGTTTCAAACTTTTAGGTTTTGCTGTTATACATAAACACCGCCCGAGTTGGGCGGTGTTTATCGGATTATTTTTTGAACTTATTGAGAAGTCCTGTAAGACCTTCCTTTGCCTTTTCGATGTTTTCTTCTGTTGCAAGCTCGTCGATCTTGTCCTTGATCTGTTCCTTTGTGTTGTCGTCGATCTTGTCACCGAGCTTTTCATCGATCTTGTCGATTATCTCGCCGCTTTTTTCCTTGATCTCTTCGTAAATCTTGTCGCTCATGGTTAAATCTCCTTTAAATTTATTTATAATCACCTTTGATTATTTTTTCGGTATCTTCCTTGTCTGTCACAACGGATGAAATGTTTTCGCTAACAGCCTTGTTTGCCGCATCTTCGCCGACGGATTTAATGTAATCCTTTACGGTAAACTGCGAAATAATGATATTTCTTATATCGTTTTCACCCACACCCTTACCGTATGTGCGGTTGATGTACCTGCCGTAGGAGTCGCCTTGTGTGAAATTCTCGCTCATTTTCGCAAATTCTTCAAGACATCTGTCGTCGGTTCTTGACACCTCAATGCCTGCTTTTTTTGCCTCACCGTACAATATCATAAGACGTGCGGCATCGTTTGTTGCAATATCCATAAAATACTCGGCATATGTTTTGCCGTTTATGCTCTGCTCATCAAGCTTTTTTGTTTCATCGTAATTTTTAACGATATCCGTTTCGGAGTTTGCAGGGTCCGACAGAAAATCGTCCGCCGCTTTTACGTACATATAGCGAAGTTGAAGCTCAGATATGTAATAATCGCCGTAGGAAACTGCGGCATTTTTTCTTTCGATCATTCCGCTTGCAAACGTGATGTCAAGAATTATAGCAGTCAATGTTATAATGATGATAATACCGTTCAAAATGACGAGCTTCCACGTCTTGACGGGCGTTTTGCCGAGCTTCAGCTTGTTTTCCTCACCGTCAAGCAAACGCTTTATATTTGCCCTGTGCATTACAGTTACGAGAATTGCCACGATTATAGAAACGACTGTTGCAAATATATTGGGTTCTGCAAATTTACTCAGCACTATGGGATAAAGTAAAGAGCACATAACAGAGCCGAGCGAAATATATTTCGTAAAGCTGACGATAAGCACGAACAGCGTGAACAAGACGAGAAATGTCTGCCAGTTCAATACGCATACCATCGTTGCAAGCGCAAGCACGCCCTTGCCGCCCTTGAAGCCGTAATATATCGGGAAAATGTGACCGATGATGCAGAAAAATCCTGCAACATAACCGCCGCTTTCACCGAGCAGAAGCAAGCCCAAAAGACATCCGACGACCGTTTTTAAAACGTCACCGAGCAGTGTCAGCCCTGCCGCACCCTTTCCGTATGTGCGGAGCATATTCGTCATTCCCGCGTTACCGCTTCCGAAATTTCTTATGTCCTGACCGTATTTCAGTTTTGAAACGATAATGGCGGAATTGAGTGCGCCGAGAAAATATCCCGCCGCCGCACAGAGTGTAAGCCCCAGTGCAAGCATAAGTGAACCTGAGCCTGCACCGAACAGCCCGTTATTCATTTCCGTCACCTCTTTCACGGATTATAAGACGGACGGGCGTTCCTTTGAAGCCGAAAACATTTCTTAAACAGTTTTCGATGTATCTCTGATATGAATAATGGAAAAGCTCCGCATTATTGCAGAAAATAACGAATGTGGGCGGTTTTACCGACGGCTGTGTCATATAGTAAATTTTCAGCCTTCTGCCCTTATCAGACGGGGGCTGTACTCTTGTTGTGGCATCGTTGAGCACGTCATTGAGCATACCCGTTGATACACGGATAGTGCTTTGATCGTTGACGTATTTAATAAGCTCAAACAGCTTGTCAAGCCTTTGACCTGTTTTTGCCGACACGAACAGTATCGGGGCATACGTCATATAAGAAAGTGCTATGTTTATTTTTTCGGTAAATTCCTTGACAGTTGAATTGTCCTTTTCAATGGCATCCCATTTGTTTACAACAACAATGGATGCCTTGCCTGCGTTGTGGGCAATACCTGCTATTTTTTCATCCTGCTCGGTAATACCCTCGTTTGCATCTATCATTATAAGACAGACGTCTGCACGCTCAACAGCCATTTTGGCACGCAAAACGCTGTACTTTTCGATGTTGTCCGACACCTTTGCGGAGCGTCTTATACCTGCTGTATCTATAAAGGTGAATTTACCGTGGTCATTATCAACCTCTGTATCAATAGCATCACGTGTTGTGCCTGCCATATCTGACACAATGAGTCTTTCCTGACCGAGAATTTTATTTATAATAGAGCTTTTGCCCGCATTCGGCTTGCCGATGACCGCAACCTTTATGCGGTCGTCATCTTCCTCAAAATCAGCCTCAGGCGGAAGCTTATTAAGTACTTCCTCCATAAGGTCGCCCGTGCCTGTGCCGTGGACAGAGGAAAGCGCTATGGGATCGCCCATGCCAAGCTCATAAAACTCGTAATATTCGTAGGGGAGCGCACCGACGGAGTCTATTTTGTTTACACAAAGCACAACAGGCTTTCTCGACCTCAGAAGCATCGAGGCGATATCTCTGTCGTCAGCGGTAAGACCTGCACGCACGTCTGTCATAAATACAATTACATCAGCTGTTTCAATGGCTATCTGTGCCTGACGGCGCATATGCTTCAGAATCGGGCTGTCCGTCTTCGGCTCTATACCGCCTGTATCGACAAGAAGCATCTTGCGTCCGCCCCATTCCGCTTCAAAATATATTCTGTCACGTGTGACACCGGGCGTATCTTCAACAATAGCTATTCTTTGACCTGTAAGCTTGTTGAAAAGTGTGCTTTTGCCGACGTTAGGACGTCCTACTATCGCTACTATCGGTTTTGACATATTGGATCTCTCCTTTCTAATAAAGTATACTGCGTACAAGCTCCGCACCGTCGGATGTGACAGGGGAGAGCTTCACATTCAGTATTCTTTCCGCATCGGTGATTGTCATACTGTCAAGAAACATATCGCCCTCGTGTCTTAATGTGACAGACGGGATAAGCAGTACGTCGCCCAGCGGTTTGTCTTTAAGCTGACACGTTATGTCAGCACCTGTAAGAAGCCCCGCCACGGTAATGTTTTTACCGAAAAACGTGTTTTCTATACAGTATACCGTGACGGAAGTGTTTTTTGCACGCTTCATTATTTCATCACAGCATTTTTTGATGTATGGATATGCCGCCTTGCCCGTGGCAACGGACAGGGTGCGTTTCTTTTCCAGGTCGTATTCGCTGATGTATTCCAGCTCATACTCAAATTCCGTTAATAGTGAGGTTATCATACCCACACCGTTTTCAAGCTGCGGGTAGCCCTCGTAATATTCTTCGTTTGGGTGGGGAATATCCGCAGTTATATAAAACTCATCGGATGCAAAAAATATACGCGAGCCGTGCTTTTGCAAGCATTTTTCAGCCATTTTTTCAACCTGCGCTATAACAGCCTTTGCATCTTCCTTCGTAAACGGCTCAATTGAGGGCAGCCCCTCCCTGTGGTCGGTAAGACCGCAGGGAACAACGGAAACGCTTGTAAGCTCCGGGGCAAGCTCTTCAAGCTCACGCATTGAGCGTTCAAGTTCATTGCCGTCATTCGTGTTTTTGCAAAGCACTATCTGGCCGTTCATTGTGATACCGCCGTTTTTAAAACGACGCATAATATCAAGAATTTTGCCCGCATTTTTGTTTTTCATCATTTTCACACGCAGATCGGGATTTGTCGTGTGTACCGATATGTTTATCGGTGACATATGCATTTTGATTATGCGGTCAATGTCACGGTCGGAAAGGTTGGTGCAGGTGATGTAATTCCCCTGCAAAAACGAAAGCCTGCTGTCATCGTCCTTAAAATACAAGGTTTCCCGACAGCCCTTCGGCATCTGGTCGATAAAACAGAACATACATTTATTTTTGCACGTTCTTTTTTCGTCCATTAGATACGTGGAAAATTCAAGCCCGATGTCGTCATATTCGCCTTTTTTTATGGTGACGTCAAAAAGCTCCGCCCCTCTGTGTATACAAAGGGTTATTTCCTCGCCCGTTATGTAAAATCGGTAATCAAGAACGTCATTTACTTCCTCGCCGCATACAGATATAATAATATCATCGGGCAGAATGCCCGCTTTCTGTGCATATGAGCCGTCAGCAACGGAATAAACAGTGACCGTATCCACCCCTCCTTACATAACAGTAAAGGGATTGTAAACACAACCCCTCCTCACCGTATAAAAATACGCCTTACGCTTCTGTTTTGACTATTTCCTTACCACCGTAAGTGCCGCATGTCATGCAGACTCTGTGCGATTTGATATATGCACCGCATTTGGGGCATTTTGTCATACCCGGCAGGTCGAGACGCCATACATTGGAACGTCTTTTGTCACGTCTTGCCTTGCTGACTTTTTTCTTAGGTACTGCCATGTTACCTACACCTCCTTAATATAATACAATAAAGCTATTACTCATAGTCCGAAAGCAGGGCCTTCAAAGCTGACATCCTCGGATCACCCTCAGACTCACAGCCGCAATCGCTTTCATTAAGATTTTTGCCGCATTTTGGGCAAAGCCCTTTGCAATCGGCACAGCAAAGCTCCTTCAAAGGAAACGACAGGAGAAATTCTTCGCAAACTGCTGCCGATATATCCACAATACCGCCGGCAGCCAGGATAAAATCATCGTTTTCTTCGTCTGTAAGCTCAACGGCAACACCCTTTTCAAAGCTGTGGGAAAATGAATTTTCAATTCCCTTAAGACATCTTGCACAAAGCGTCTTGTAATCGGCTGTAACATCGCACGAAAGTGAAATATAACCGCCGTTGTTCTTTATACAGCATACAGCGCGTACATCGTTTTCAAAATCTATTCCCCAGTCACCGAAATACGAAAAACCGTCATCATCGGTCACAGGAAAAGACACATCGAAGCTGAGCTTGTCAACCTCACCCGAAAGTATGCGCGTTATGTCAAGCTGCATTTGGTGAACCTCGCCTTGAAAATTGATCGTGTCCTTTTCGTATATAAATACTTTTCAACACAAAAACCGCAAAGCATATTATATATGCAAAGCGGCAGTTTGTCAATAGGGTTTAATGAATTTTATTAAATATTTTGTAAATTTTACACCAAAAGCTCCGCTTTCAGCTTTTCAAATATCTTTTTTTCGCATCTTGAAACTTTAACCTGCGACAGTCCGAGCACCTGTGCTGTTTTTTGCTGGGACAGATCGCAATAATATCTTAAGTGAATTATCTGTCTTTCAGTATCGCTTAACTTTTTTATGGCATCTTTTAAAGATATCCTGTCGCAAAGACTTTCAATTCCGTCATTTTTGTCGGGGATGATGTTTTCAAGACACGCTCCGTCACCGTCGGCGGTAGGTTCTGAAAGGGAATGGTGCGGGTAACACGCCTCCAGTGCAAAGACAAGCTCCTCGGGAGAACTTTCACAGATATCCGCAAGCTCCTCTATCTTCGGCTCGCGTCCTTTTGCCTTTATATATATTTCCCGTTGCTTCATTGCGTGAACACCGAGACGCTTGACACTTCGGGATACCTTTATCATTCCGTCATCACGCAAATACCGTCTTATCTCGCCTATAATAAGAGGTACAGCATAAGTTGAAAAAACACATCCGAATTCCTCTGAATAGCTTTTTACGGCTTTAATCATTCCAAGTGCCCCTATCTGAACGAGATCGTCATACTCCACCCCTCTGTCGCAAAAGCGCGGAATGATGCTTTTTACAAGCCCCATATTAAGCTCGACCACACGTGACATGGCTTCCTTGTCGCCTTTTTGCGCCTTTGCTATAAGCTCTGAATTTCTTGAAAAATCACACGCCTGTCCGTCCCTTGTTCCCGACATAAAAGCTCCTTACGAAAATTTTTTGGACATAAAAACACGTGTTCCTCCGAAAGGCTTTGATGTGACCCTGATCGTATCGGTAAAGCTTTTCATAACGGAAAAGCCCATGCCGCTTCGCTCATTCTCTCTGTCTGTTGTAAATAGCGGTGTCATTGCCATTTCGATATCTTCAATGCCGCATCCTTTGTCAGTTACCTCGACAGTTATCGTCCTGTCGGAATAAAGCCGTGCGTTTATGTAAATTTTGCCGGGAGTATCACAGCCTTTATATGCGTGCACAACACAGTTTGTCACCGCTTCGCTTACGGCACACCGCACGTCTGCAAGCTCGTCAAGCGTCGGATCAAGCTGGGATGCAAATGCGCTTATATATACCCTTGCAAGCGCTTCGTTTTGCGACACCGCTGTAAGGGTGATCTTTGCTTCGTTTATTTTTTTTCTTTTCACTTCTTTTCTCCGTTACTGTTTGATTTTCAGGATCTTATCCATACCGGACATACGCAGTATGCGCATGGCACGCTCGTCAATTCCGCAGATGATGAATTCGCACTCTGCGGCAAGACAGCGTGAATATCTGCCCATTATAAGCCCAAGGCCAGAGCTGTCCATAAATTTCATTCCCGTTAAGTCAAGTATAAGCTTTTTCGGAATATATTTAAAAAATGCTTTATCTATATCCTCGCGCACCGAGGCGCACATATGGTGGTCGATCTCGCCGCCGACAGACACCCTTAAAACACCGTTTTCGTATTCTATTTCAAGCCCGTCCATTTCTACCTCCGCTTTTCTTATGATTAAATGATATCACGTAACATATGCAAATATTGTCACTTACGGTCATTCTTATTGAATTTACAAAATAGACAAAATGATATACATACGGACACGATGCACGCCCATACGGTGTACACATGATCGGAGTGATGCCGTAGGGCGGGGGTTTATCTCCCGCCGTTTTAAACCCATTTACTCTCATTTCATGCGGGACGTCGAGGACGTCGTCCCCTACAAATGCGGACGTGCGATGCACGCCCCTACGGAAGGCGTTTCTTACGGACGTGCGATGCACGCCCCGACGGAAGGTGTTTAATTATTTCTTTTTTGCGGGCATCTTCAGGGCGAATATTACAGCTCCGACGGCAATAACAACGACAGAAACCAAAACTGCGATAAGTGCGGGGGACGGTCCGTTACCTTTGACATCACCGCTGTCAGCGTCGGTTTCGGATGCTGCTGTATCAGTTTCGCTGTTTTCTGTTTCGTCTGTAACAGGCTCACCGTTAGGCTCCCATACAGCATAAAGAGTTGCATCAAGGTCGTAAATGTAGCTGTCGCCTGGAGCGTATATGACATTTCCGCCCTCGCGGACTGCCCAGCCCTTGAAGTCAAAGCCTTTTTTTGCGGGAACGGTATCTGATATTTTGAAGGTCTTACCGTATGATTTTTCGCCGCTTTCTATTTCCTCACCGCCGTCTGTCATATAAGATACGGTGTGGGAAGCGTTTTCCGTTTTCAGCGCATTTGTAAGGTTTACCCAGCCGGAAATACCGTCAATTGTACATTCTCCGTACTCGCCGTTTACCTTTGTTACTTCAAATGTTGAGCCTATTGAAAGACGCTTGAGCATCTCGGATGAGCCCGGCGCAGGAACAATCTTTGCGTTTCTTGAAACGACCGTATATTCGCCTGCTGAAAGCGCGTTTATCTCGAACAGCTCAAAATCATATTTTGTATCAGCGTTTGTCTTATATTTCGGCACACCGTAGCCGACGATATATGTATCTGAAAGCACGTAGTTCTTTCTTGCTACACCGCCGCCGTTTGTGGGGTCGCCGTCATAAGCGATACCGCCCGTGTTACCCTCAACCGTGTAGACGACACCGTTTTCACAGCCGACAACGATACCGACGTGATTGGAGCGCGAGGAGGTTCTTGAACCCTTATAGAATATTATATCGCCCGCCACGGGTGTATATCCGGAATCTCTCGTTTTGAACTGTCCCTTGCTTTCAAAAAAGCTTACCCATGAAGCGCAGTTAACGTCCTCACCCGCCACTTTTTTGTCGACATTTGCGGCTCTGAGCACCCAGCTTACAAACGAAGCACACCACATATAGCCGTAGCTGTTTCCGTTGCCCTCTCCGTTGTCAAGCTTGCCGTAAAGGCGGTTGTATTCAACAAAGTTGCGCTCACCCTTGGACATACCGTGCATATCCGCATCGCTGTCGCCCTCATTGTAGCCGAGCTGTGTTATTGCAACATTCACAACATCATATCTCTGGTCGCCCGTTAAGGGAAGATCTGTTACGGTCTTGTAAAAAATACTTGTTTTGTATTCCTCTGATACCTTATAATCGTCAAGCTCAACAGCTGAAACAGCCATACTGAAAACCGGTGTAAATGCGAGCAATACAGCCAAAAAAACGGACAGTTTTTTCATAATTTCCACTCCCTTAAGGTTTTTACATATTGTTATCTTCAACGGCGGTGCGTATTTTTGATATGACACTGCCGAAAAATACGGTATAAATAATCGTTAATAAAAGCGAGAAAAGCCAGATAAATTCATAGCTTGGGTACATAAAGAAGAACACACAGCGAATGGCAAAAGCAAGTGTGCATACCGCCCTACAGCATATCAGAAGCTTATTCAAAAACGTGACATTCTTTGTTTGCTCTTTATACTGAAATCCCTCTTTGTTTATATTCTCGTTTGTGCCGTACCGCTTTATAAGCGTTGAAAGCGTATAAAACACGGTAAGCGACGATGCTGTGAAAAGGAGCAGATCCGCACATTGTGCTGTCCCCCACAGCTTGTACATAAAGCGCGCCTTGTCCTCTATCTGATATGACCAGCGGTGGTATTCCGCCCCGATGAAGCACACAAAACTGTAAAGCGCACAGCTTACGGGTATAAAAGCCAAAAGCATCTTTTTGAATTTTTCGCCTATTCCGCCCAAAAGAGACAGACGGGAAATACCCATATAAAGCAAAAGCACGGCAAGCGGTGACGGTGTTATGTCCACCCCTTCAAAATACAAGGGGCACGACAAAATAAAGCCCGCAAGTATAAATGTGCACGCATTTTTCGTGTTACGTCTTATAAAAAGACTTTTATTTTCGAGCACTTCTTCGACATATCGGGAATAAACGTATCCTTTGAAAACCTCATCACGCTTTAATCTTCCGATATATTTAACTGCGTTTGATAAAAAGTGAAGCCCCAAAATAAGCGATATGACAAAGCATGCAATAGTTATAAGCAGCTTGAAATCATATACGGTAAATGCGGAAAGATCATCCGTCATCTGGTAGTCAAGGCTTGTCAAAACCGTTAATTCGGGAAGTGACACAAGTACAAATCTTCCGATAACGAAAATGGCTGTTGTTATTTTAACATCCGAATATCCTTTGTCGGCAAATTTTGAATCTGCACGATCCGCTACATAATTCACGCCGACGAAAAGAGAGTCAAGCGCGGAATAAAGAAGTATTCCTTCTATTATCGAAAAGATGAAAACGGCGGTCATCGTCGTCGTTTCATCGTTTAAAGACATCAGAAGCGGTGTCAGAACCGTCTTTGCAAGATTTATAAAAAACAGCTTTATAAACGACGAGCGTGCTGAATTTATATCCTCATTTAAGTCAAACAGGCAAACTGTGCCTTTTATTATCAGTAAATAGCCGATAAAATCGGGCATGATGTCAAAAATGCTCAAGGACGGAAAAAACAGAAATATAAAGCCCGCTGTAATATATCCTATATACAGGTTTTTATTTTTTACCCTTTCCATTTTTCTTTTTCTCCTTTTTTGGTGCGTCTGTGTCCTCTTCATTTTCATCGGGCAGACATATCCACATGTAGCAGGTGTAGATAAAAGCCGAGATAAGTACCGTTATAATAAGGAAAAGAATATATCTTATCGATGTCAAAGCATCCGAAAGTCCGATATACGCTACAAAATTGACGGCACAGAAAGCCATAGACAGTAAAAACAGCTTTTTCGCACGCTTGTTTTCCTTTTCAAGTCCGACCTCTGCCGTTATGTCGCAAAGACCGCCGAGTGCGTAAAAATGAAACATAAAATATGCCATGGCATACATCATAAATATCACCGTGCGTACAAGCACCGATACGGGGGTATCAAAATACACCGTCATAATATGGCACACGCTGTCGATAAGCGACAGGGAAAAAAGTGAGGCTGATGCCATTCGTGCATAGTGAAATTTGCCTATATAGCGTGACAGCTTAAAGCTTCCCGCTGTGACCAGGATCCACCCGAAAAGGCGCAAGCCTTGCATGAAGACCACGGAAATACTGTCTATAAACAGTATTCCCGTGTCAAATACAGTGAAAATGTACCCTAAAAAGAGTATTCCGAAGCCCATCAGTCGTCACTGCCGTCTGCCGCACCGCAGCACTTCTTGTACTTCTTACCCGAACCGCAGGGGCACGGATCGTTACGGCCGACCTTTTCAGCTGCCTTCTTTACCATCGGCTTTTTCTTTGCGGGCTTGTCGCCGCCGATGTTTTCAATGGATGCGGACTGCTCCTTTGCCATCTGCTCACGCTTTATTTCCGTTCTCGGAACGGCGGACAAAATGGCACGGACAGTATTTTCTCTTATTTCCGCTATCATATCGTCAAATGCTTCGGCACCGACGATCTTATATTCGTTTACGGGGTTTCTCTGTGCGTATGCGTTAAGACCGATACCGCCCTTGAGATCCTGCATATAGTCGATGTGGTCCATCCACAGCTCATCTATACAGCGCAAAAGGACAACTCTTTCAATTTCACGCATCTGCTCACCGAATACGCTCTCCTGGTATTCGTATCTTGCAATTGCACGCTTATAAAGCTCCTCTGTAAGGGCTGCGGGCTTAAGATGCTTAAGCTCATCTTCCGTATAGTTGAAGTCGTCATCCGTGCAGATGATGCCGCGGAACTTCGATTTAAGCGTTGCAAAATCCCAATCCTCACGCTCGTCGGGGCTTGTGGCAATTGCAACTGCATTTTCCACAGCCTGCTCTATCATATCGATGATCTTATCTCTCATATTGCCGTCTTCAAGTATCTCACGGCGCTGTGAATAGATAATTTTACGCTGTTGGTTGTTGACATCGTCATACATAAGGACGTTCTTACGGCGTTCAAAGTTGACGCTTTCAAGACGCTTCTGTGAGCTTTCAATAACGCCCGACAGAATACTTGCTTCAATGGGGGTATCATCGGGTGTTATCTTCTTGATTTTTTCCATACGCTCCTCAGCGCCGAAAAGACGCATAAGGTCATCGTCAAAGGATAAGAAGAAGCGTGACTCACCGGGGTCGCCCTGACGTCCTGAACGGCCGCGCAGCTGGTTATCTATACGGCGGCTTTCGTGACGCTCCGTACCGAGGATGAAAAGACCGCCCGCCTCGACTACCTTCTGATAGTCAGGCTCAATTTCTTCCTTGAATTTTTTGTAAAGTGTCTTGTATACCTCACGTGCGGCGAGCACATCCTCACCGACGGATGTGGAGCTTCCCGTTGCCTGAACGATTATCTCCTCAGGATATTCAAGCTTACGCATCTCACGCTTTGCAAGAAATTCCGCATTACCGCCGAGCATAATGTCAGTACCGCGTCCCGCCATATTCGTTGAAATGGTGACGGCACCCGGACAGCCTGCCTGTGCGACGATCTCCGCTTCCTTTTCGTGGTATTTTGCGTTAAGTACGACGTGCTTTATGCCGTTCATCTTCAGCTTTTGCGAAAGGGCTTCCGATTTTTCAATGGATACCGTACCTACAAGCACGGGCTGACCCTTTGCACTGCATTCCTTTATCTGCTCGATTATCGCCTTGAATTTCATATCCATGGACTTGTAGACCACGTCGTTGTGGTCTTTTCTTATCATAGGACGGTTTGTGGGTATCTCCACAACGTCAAGGCTGTATATTTCACGGAATTCGTCATCCTCTGTAAGGGCTGTACCCGTCATGCCCGACAGCTTATCGTACATACGGAACAGGTTCTGGAACGTGATGGTCGCAAGCGTTTTTGATTCCTTTTCGACCTTTACACCCTCTTTTGCTTCTATCGCCTGATGAAGTCCCTCGGAGTATCTTCTGCCGTACATAAGACGGCCCGTGAACGTGTCAACGATGATGACCTCGCCGTCCTTAACGACGTAGTCCTCGTCAATGTGCATGCTTCCGTGCGCCTTTATCGCCTGGTTGATGTGGTGTGCAAGCTCTGTATTTTCAGGGTCTGAAAGATTTTCTATACCGAAGAATTTTTCAGCCTTTTCAATACCCTGCTTTGCCAGAACGGACGTTTTCGCCTTTTCGTCTATGATATAGTCATAGCCCTCCGTCTTTTCGTCCATATCCTCTTTTGAGTCTATTTCCTTTATCTTGTAAGGGCGCAGAGTGCGGACAAATTTATCCGCCTTTTCATATATTTCAGTCGGCTTTGAGCCTTGGCCTGAAATAATAAGAGGTGTTCTTGCCTCGTCAATGAGAATTGAGTCGACTTCGTCGACGATCGCAAAGGCATGGCCTCTTTGCACCATATGCTCCTTGTATATGACCATATTGTCACGCAGGTAGTCAAAGCCGAACTCGTTGTTTGTACCGTATGTTATGTCGCAGGCATAAGCCGCACGCTTTTCGGCATTCTTACCGCCGGGAATTATAAGTCCGCAGGTAAGGCCGAGGAAGTTATATACTCTTCCCATTTCCTCACAGTCACGTGTTGCAAGATAGTCATTGACGGTAATTACGTGTACACCCTTGCCCGACAGCGCATTAAGGTATGCGGGAAGCGTTGCAACGAGCGTTTTACCTTCACCCGTCTTCATTTCGGCAATGCGCCCTTGGTGCAACACGATACCGCCCAAAACCTGCACGCGGAAGGGGCGTTTGCCGAGCACGCGGTCTGCCGCTTCTCTGACTGCCGCGAAGGCATCGGGCAGAATATCGTCAAGTGTCTCGCCTGCGGCAAGTCTGTCTTTTAAGGTTTGCGTCATTGCTTTCAGTTCGGCGTCGCTCATGGCGGCGTATTTTTCTGCCAATGCGTCGACCAAGTCGGCGATCGTGCCCACCTTTTTGAGTTGGCGTTGGCTATACGTTCCAAACAGTTTTGTGACCAGTGACATAAGATGGATCCTTTCTTCCCGCCCAAAGCGCTTGGCAATGCACCGACTATTTTATGATACCACAGTTCGCCGCACATGTCAATCAACGATCGGTTGAACGGTCTCACAGATCTGTGGAACCCTTCGCCGTTTTGAATGAGTTTGCCGCCCGTATGAGCGATTTTTGCAATAGTTACTTTTATTATACTATAAAATAAATATAAAATATATTGCAAATTGTAAATTTTAATAAAATACTGCGATTTTTTGCTTGCACAAATGCAAAAAATGTGGTATGATGTATCCAAATTCACGCGAAAGGCACGAAACGCCATGAAACAGATCAACATTGTACTTCACGAACCCGAAATTCCGCAAAACACGGGCAACGTTGCA
>JAZNEN010000213.1:0-7956 GCA_045588615.1 Eubacteriales bacterium | reverse complement strand
ATAAAATATATGAAAAGAATTATAATAAACGAAAACCAAAGGGGCTTTCTTTTTAAAAACGGAAAATATATAAAATTGCTCGGTGCAGGTAAATACACCGTTTTCGGCGGCAGCGAAATTGAAATTTCGGATTTAAAATATCCCATCGTTTCAGATAAATGTTCCCTTGAAACGTTGTTATCGGATAAAAACACAGCAAAATGTGTGACGGTGACAGAAGTGAAAGATGAAGAGCTTGCGCTTCACTATGTAAACGGCAAGTTTCATTCCGTGCTTACAAGCGGAAAGTATGCCTTCTGGTCAATTGTTGACAGCCACGAATTTAAAACCGTAGATATTTCAGATCCTACAGTCGATGATTCCGTACCCGAATACATATTTTCAAATATACCCGAAATTTACTATACAAAAGTAGAGGTCGCCGAGTACCAGAAGGCACAGCTTTACTTCAACAAAAAGTTACAGCGTATTTTAGATGCGGGTACATATTACTTCTGGAACACACCCATCAAAGTTGATACAGAGCTTATAGACACACGTCTTTTGCAGATGAATATTCAAGGTCAGGAAATACTGACAGCGGATAAAGTTTCGCTCCGTATAAATTTTGTATGTAACTACCGTATTACGGACTACGTGAAGATAACGACGGAAATAGACGATTTTACAGAGCAAATACACGTTTTATCCCAGCTTTTTCTTCGTGAATACGTTGGTAAATACAAGCTCGATGAGATACTTGAAAACAAAGAACAAATATCAGAGTTTGTATTTAAAAAACTGAAAACAAAAGAAAAGGAGCTGTTTGTTGAGATCAAAAGTGCCGATGTAAAGGACATTATCCTCCCCGGTGAAATACGTGAAATAATGAACACCGTGCTTGTCGCTGAAAAGCGTGCGCAGGCGAATGTAATTACACGCCGTGAGGAAGTCGCTTCCACACGTTCCTTATTGAACACAGCAAAGCTGATGGACGAAAACAAAACACTTTACAAGCTCAAGGAGCTGGAATACATAGAGAAAATTTGCGAAAATGTCGGAAATATTTCCATAGACAACAGCGGAAATATTCTCAGCAGTCTTACAGCTATTTTAAGCACAAACAATGCCTGAATGTGTCAGCCGGGCGCATTGTTTTGTATATACTTACACCGCCCGGCTGTACAGTATGAAAGGATAATTATATGTTAGAGATAAAAGGAAATTTCAACACAGCCAAGTGCTTTGCGACAACTGTTGAGGACGGCGCACGTGAGCAGATAAAGGCAGTATGCGATACAGAAGCATTTGCATCCTCCAAAATAAGAATAATGCCCGACGTTCACGCAGGCAAGGGCTGTACCATCGGTACAACGATGACCGTAACGGATAAGATCGTTCCTTCAATGGTCGGTGTTGACATCGGATGCGGAATGTATACAGTATACCTCGGAAACATCGATATCGATTTTGAAAAGGTCGATACGATATCACATTCAATTCCCTCGGGGCGAAACGTATGGGAAGGAAGACAGGAAAGATTTGACCTTACAACTCTTCGCTGTTACAGAAATCTCAAGGACACAAAACGTCTTGAAAGATCGATTGGAACACTCGGAGGCGGAAATCACTTCATTGAAATAGACGAGGATGAAAACGGCGGAAAATATCTCGTGATACATTCGGGAAGCCGTAACCTCGGCACACAGGTAGCGGAATTTTATCAAAATATCGCCATTGATCTTAATTCGGGAAAAGAGGAATATTTCAAACAGCGTGATGAAATTATACGCACATACAAAGAACAGGGCAGACGGTGCGAAATACAGGATGCGCTGAAAGCGCTTGAAAATGAATTTCATGCAAAAGAGCCCTCACTTCCCCGTGATCTTTGCTTTCTTTACGGTTCATTTATGGATGATTATCTCCACGACGTGGATATTTGTCAGAAATTTGCAGAAAGAAACCGTGCAAAAATGGCAGAAATAATTCTCGATTATTGCAATTGGGAAGCACTTGAAGTATTTCAGACGATACACAACTATATTGATGTAAATGAGATGATCCTGCGTAAAGGTGCAGTATCTGCCAAGGCCGGCGAAAAGCTCCTTATTCCCATTAATATGCGTGACGGATCACTCATTGGCATTGGAAAAGGAAACGAGGATTGGAATTTTTCCGCACCTCACGGTGCAGGCAGACTTATGTCACGTTCTGCTGCCTTTGAACGCCTTACTATGGCCGAATATGAGGCGGAAATGGCGGGCATTTATTCTACCTGTGTCACTCCCGATACACTTGACGAGTCGCCTATGGCGTATAAAAATGTAGATGAAATAATCGAAAATATCACTCCTACTGCAGATATCGTTTGCATAATAAAGCCTATATATAACTTCAAGGCATCGGAATAAACTAAAACATACAATATGATGCCAATATGAGTATTTCGCTGTAAAATTTTGAAAATTTAAAAATTTTTGCGCAAACCTCTTGACTTTTATGAATTAAAGTGTTATAGTGATATCACAATTGAAAAAGTTGTAACACTAAATGCGGAGAGCAGAAACCAGTAGGTTGGAAAGAATCTGGAGAGAGTTGCCGGTCGGTGCGAGGCAAAGTGGACGTCCTTCTCGAATTCATTCTGTTAGCAGTGCGCTGAATAAGAGAGATCTTTAGTAGGATGCAACGGGAGTTCCCGTCACAGAACTAAGGTATGACAGTACCTGAAAAGGTCACTGCTGTGAGGCAGTGGCGAACTGAGGTGGTACCACGGGATTTGATTTTCTCGTCCTCTGTATTCTTCATCGGAATGCGGAGGGCGTTTTTGTTCGCCCTTTCACACTCCGGACAAACAAATTTATAGCTTGGAAAATTCTAAGCAAAAAAGAAAGGGTGGTCAAAAATGGCACAAAACTACTATCAAAAAGAAATCGAAACAATGCCGATCGAAGATATGAAAAAGCTTCAATCGGAAAAGCTCGTCAAGCAGGTAAAGCACGTTTACGATAACGTTCCTTACTACAAAAAGCTTATGGATGAGAAAGGCGTAAACCCCGAAGATATCAAGGGAATCGATGATCTTCACAAGCTTCCGTTTTTAACAAAAGCAGATTTAAGAGATGCATACCCTTACGGTCTTTTGGCAAAGCCGCTTGAGGACTGTGTGCGTATTCAGTCGACATCTGGCACAACAGGCAGACGCGTGGTTGCATTCTACACACAGAATGATATCGACCTTTGGGAGGATTGCTGTGCGCGCGCCATAACTGCGGCGGGCGGCACAAAGAAGGATGTATGTCAGGTTGCATACGGTTACGGTCTTTTCACAGGAGGACCCGGACTCAACGGCGGTTCTCACAAAGTAGGCTGTCTTACGCTTCCCATGTCGTCAGGAAACACCGACCGTCAGATACAGTTCATGATGGATCTGAGCGCTTCGATCATATGCTGTACCCCCTCTTATGCGGCATATATCGGCGAAACTCTGAAGGAACAGGGATACAAGCCCGAGGATATTCCCTTGAAAGCAGGCATCTTCGGTGCTGAGCCGTGGACAGAGGAAATGCGCCAGGGCATTGAAAAAACGCTTGGAATCAAGGCATACGACATTTACGGTCTTACCGAAACAACAGGCCCCGGAGTGGCATTTGAATGCAGTGAGCAGACAGGCATGCATATAAACGAGGACCACTTCTACGCCGAAATTATTGACCCCGAAACAGGCGAGGTCCTTCCCGAAGGCTCAAAGGGTGAACTTGTGTTCACTTCTCTTGACAAGGAAGCGTTCCCTCTTCTGCGTTACCGCACACGTGACATCTGTGTTCTTTCACGCAAAAAATGCTCCTGCGGCAGAACTCTCGTCAAAATGGCAAAGCCGATGGGAAGAACCGATGATATGCTCATTATCCGCGGTGTCAACGTATTCCCAAGCCAGATAGAAACAGTACTTCTTAATGAAGGATATGAACCAAACTATCAGATCATCGTTGACCGTGTAAAGAACACGGACACATTTGAGGTCAATGTAGAAATGACACCTGAAAAGTTCACCGACAAGGTAAGTGAAATTCTCGGCATGGAAAAATCTCTTGCAGGCGCAATGAAGACAATGCTCGGCATCAATCCTGCCGTTCATCTTGTCGCACCCAAGAGCATCGCAAGAAGCGAAGGCAAAGCCGTCCGTGTGATCGACAAGAGAAAGCTTGTATAATATAGGGGGATAAAATTATGGCTATCAAGCAATTAACAGTATTTGTTGAAAATAAACAGGGAGCAGTCGTTTCCATCACCGAAACACTTTCGGCGCACAATATCAACATCCGTGCACTTTCTATTGCAGAAACACAGGATTTCGGCATACTGCGCCTTATAGTCAACGATGAAGAAACAGCAGAAAAGATCTTAAAGGACGAAGGATATCTTATCAAGATAACCGACGTTGTCGGCGTAAAGATCGGCGATGCACCGGGTAAACTTTCGTCAGCGCTTAAAGTACTTGACGAAAATAAGATCAACATAGAATATCTCTATGCATTTATGGCGCGCACGGAGAAGCACGCTTATGTTGTCATCCGTGTTGAAAACAATGATGCGGCTGAAAATGCCCTTCGCGATACGGGATTTAAGATCGTAACCGAAGCAGATGTAAACAAATTGTAATATAAAAAATGCTTGTTACCGCCTTCAGTTCATCATTTTTTAAAAAACACAGGGGTTGACAAATCTAAAATATTATGATATACTTGACGGGTATAAACGCAAGGATGCGGAATAGTAAGCAAAAAGCTTTTCATACAGAGAGGTGTCGGACGGTGCAAGACACCGAGAAGATTTTGCCGAACTCACCGCGGAGCGGCTGACATGAAAATAGCAAGTAGTGGCAGACGGGAAACTCCCGTGACAGAGTTAGGATGTGTTGGCATCTAAAGTGCATCCCTTTTGGGGTGAAGAAGAGTGGTACCGCGGAAACTGTGATATTCAGCGTTTTCGTCTCTTTGGTTCAACAAAGAGACGAGGACGTTTTTTTGTTGGTAAGATCACTTTTACATTTATATTTGAAAGGAGTTTCAAGAATGAAAAAAATCAATGTTACCGATATTACACTTAAGAAGCTTTCAGAGGAGCGTGAAGTATCTCTTCTCTTCCGTGAAAAATCCGCTATTGCCAACTGTGCCGACGCAATCGGTGCGGATACGATCGAGCTCCCTGCCGTAAAATCAATTCGCGAAGACACAATCATCTATAAAACAATTGCACAGAACATACAGGGCGCCTTTCTTGCTATACCCGTAGGATTCAACTGCGAAAATATTGCCACAGCATGGGAATGTGTCAAGGGTGCAAAAAATCCCCGTCTGCAGGTTGAATTGCCCGTATCGACAATTCAGATGGAATACACATATCACGTTAAGCAATCAAAAATGCTTGAAAAGATCACCGAGCTTATCAAAGCCTCAAAAGCTGTCTGTGATGATGTTGAATTTTCAGCCCTTGACGCTACAAGAGCAGATGAGGACTTCCTTATATCCGCATTAAAAGAAGCAGAAGCAAACGGCGCAACGATCGTTACTTTGTGCGACGATGCAGGTGTTTGTACACCTGATGATATCGCTTCGTTGGTTTCAAAAGTAAAAGAGGCGGTAAATATACCCGTTTACGTTCAGGTATCAGACCGTATCAATATGGCTGTTGCATCTGCTTTTTCCGCAATCAAAAGCGGTGCTGACGGAATTAAATGCGCTATGGTTGGAAACGATGTTCTTCTGACCGGTAAAATTTCCGACGCGATCAATGCCTGCGGTGCTCAGATAGGTGCCGAGATCAGCCTTAACAGCACCAAAATACATGCAAGCATCGATGATATGACCGCAAGCATCAACCATATAGCATATGAATCGGCAAACGAGATAAGCGAAAAGAAAAAGATACTGCTTGATTCCGATTCTTCTGTAGCCCAAGTGGCACAGGCGGCTTCTGTGCTTGGTTATGAGCTTTCAGATTCGGATGTCGGTAATGTTCACAAAGCGCTGAAGCAAGTGTGTGAGAAGAAAAGCTCTGTCGGTGCCAAGGAATTTGAAGCACTTATTGCAAGCTCCGCAATGCAGGCGCCTTCTACCTACCATTTTGAAACATATACGACCACGAGCAGCAATGTTTCAAGCTCTATGTCACAGATCACATTAAAATACAATGATGAAATAATCCGCGGTGTAAGCAGCGGTGACGGTCCTATTGACTCAGCTTTCCGCGCGATCGAACAGTGCATAGGTCACCATTATGAACTTGATGATTACCAGGTACAATCCGTAACAGAAGGAAAAGAGGCTTTGGGCTCTGCCCTTGTAAGGCTCCGCAACAACGGCAAGCTTTATTCAGGCAATGGAACATCAACGGATATCGTTGCGGCAAGTATCAGAGCATAT
Organism: Eubacteriales bacterium; assembly: GCA_045588615.1. Lineage (GTDB taxonomy): Bacteria > Bacillota > Clostridia > Oscillospirales > CAG-272 > RGIG7213. The sequence goes on along the minus strand of JAZNEN010000213.1, from coordinate 1,552 downwards.
ATAAACGCACTCAACAAGATCGTATCCGAGGAGGCATAATATGAAGATCGTATTTTCGACTAAAAATGTAAGTCGACCGTCATTTCTTGATATATGCCGTTATGCCTATGACTACGGTTTTGAAGGCTTTGAAATATACGATGCTATCAAGGAAAGAAACAAGCACCACGACAGCATTTTAAGACGTGACCGTGTCGCAGATGCCAAAAGAAAGCTGGTTAACCGCAGTCTTGCCGTTTCGGCACTTCGTATGCCTGCCTCGATAGAAAGTGAAGAGATCACCGCCGAAACAGTAGAAAGATATGTTGATATGGCGGCAACTTCGGGAATTGATAATATTATCGTGCGGGTGGAAGAAAATGTTTCCTTCGACATATTGGATCAAAAACTGTCTGCGGCTATATATCGCGCACAGTCCTCCGATGTTAATATCTTGTTTGAAACCGTGGGATTTTTGGCAGATACCGAAAATGTCATCGGTATTATCAACCACTTTGCTTCATCGTGTGTCGGTGTTTCGTGGAATGTAAGAGGAACATACTTTTCCGCAGGCGAATCCGCCGAAACAACTATAAAAAACCTGGGCGCATACATTAAATACGTCCGCCTCGGTGATATGAAAGACGGAAAGACTGTATTGATCGGTGAAGGAGATCTTGACGTTAAAAAGCTTTTGAACGCCCTTTCTTCTCTTAACTATGACGGTTTTATCTGTGCTGCTTGGAACGATGAGATAAGCGATGCTGATATCGTACTCACACACTTTACTAATTACATCTCTGCTTTGGGACGTGAGAAAAAGAGTTTTGAGCACACTTATTACAACCGTGCAAAAACAGGAACCTTTGTGTGGAAAAAATATGACGTTATAGATGCAACATTTTCCGACGTTCTTGACACAATGGCGGAAAAATATCCCGACCAGTACGCGTTTAAATATCCTACACTCGATTACACAAGGACATATGAGCAGTTCAGACGTGACGTTGACGAATGTGCCGCCGCCCTCATTTCACTCGGTGTAAAAGCTGGTGACCATGTTGCGATATGGGCAACAAACGTGCCTCAGTGGTTTATCACATTCTGGGCGACCACAAAGATAGGCGCTGTTCTGGTTACTGTAAACACCGCATATAAAATTCACGAAATTGAATATTTGCTTAAGCAGTCCGACACGCACACGCTTGTTATGGTCGAATTCTGCAAGGATATCAATTATAAAGAGATCATTGAGGAACTGTGCCCTGAACTCAAGGAACTTAAGCCCGGAAATCCTTTGTATTCCAAAAATCTTCCATTCCTTCGCAACGTGGTAACCGTCGGTTTTGATATGGACGGATGTCTTACATGGGAACAAATGCTTTCCCGTTCAACTCTTATCCCCCGCGAGGAGGTCCGAAGACGTGCTTCTCTTGTAAAACCCGACGATGTATGTAATATGCAGTATACATCAGGTACAACAGGTTTTCACAAGGGTGTTATGCTTACCCACCGTAATATCGTAAACAACGGTAAAACTATCGGTGACAGAATGGATCTGTCTACGGCTGAC
>JAZNEN010000212.1:0-5249 GCA_045588615.1 Eubacteriales bacterium | reverse complement strand
AAAGCCCTCTGTGCTTCCGTATTCGACAGTTATGCCCCCGGGTACGCACGGGGTCACCGACACTATTTTCAGCTTCGCTTTGTCGAAAACGAGTGTGCCTTCGCCGCCGAGCACGCCTGTGTGCGCATCGGTATCGGTATTCTCCTGTGTTTCGGTGTTCGATTCAATTTCATTTGTATCGGGAAGGGAAATTTCATCGTATGCCGTTTCCGCGGGCATAGCTTCCGTATCTGTATCAGATACCTCGGTGATCTGCTCTGTCACATCGGTAATGTCCGGCGGTATTACATCCGTTTCAGTATCGGGCATCACTTCCGCTTTGGAAATACGGGCAGAGATACGAACCTTGAAAACAGGATCCGACGTTACACTTTCGCCCGACAGAGTAAAAAATGCACTGTGGGCAAACGTATTTAAAGTAAGTGCGGCAATGACCGCACACAAAATCAATATATTTTTCATCAGTTTATCCGTGATAAGTCATTATTGAGTCCTTAAGTCTTGAAAAACAAAGAAAGTCGCTCACCGTCACAGCACCGTCCTCGTTTATATCGCAAAACGGAGAAAAGCGCAGCACCGTTTCCGTATTTTTCCTAAGTATTACATCTTTAACAAGCGCAATATCACCGTCGGTGATTACTCCGTTGCCGTCAACATCTCCGTCAACGCACAATGTAAGCGACTGAATGATACCGCCGTTCACCTCAAGCACGAGCTTACAGCCGGAGCCAATATTGTCTTCATCTTTCATTTCGTTTCCGTCTGTACCGATAAACTTAAAGAACTCACCGTCAAGCGACAGGTGTGCTTTCATATACGAAACACTTGAAAAAAGCGGAATATGCGACATCATTCCGTTTTCTATCTTAAAAAACTCACTCGGTATATGAGTCGGGGCACCCTCAAAAACATAGTCATACACGGCATCTGCGCATATCGCACTGTGCTTTTCATCGGGTATTCTGTTCTTCATAACAGCATCGGTCGAAACCAAAAGATAGTCCCTCAGCACGGCTGTATGCGCACCGTTTTCGTCAACGGGGCCGTTATGCAAAATGTCAAGATGATACGGCCGGCCGTTTATATATACTACGTTCCATACGTGTGCAAGCCCATCCGAGATGCCCGTGAGAATGCGGTTTTTATATCCCATTTCATCAAGAAAAAGCGCTGTCAGCCCCGCATATTCTTCACAAACACCCTTTTTGTCCGTTACAAAGGAATACACGCTTGAACGGTTGAAAAACGACATATCATAAGAAAACTGTCCGTTTAATATAAACGCATTGAGCTTTTTGAATTTATCCCCTTCGGAAAATCCTTCCCACTGCGCAAGCATCGGGCGCACAAAGCCTGTGATGACCTCTGCCCGTTCCTCGTTGCTTTCGCCTGTTGCAATAAGAAACTTTACGGTGAACGATTTATATGTGTTGTTTATTTTATCGGGCACACCCGAAATATTGATGCTGTAAGAGCGTGCGATACATTTGATATATTTTGAAGACAGCGAAGATTTTACCGAAGAAAATATTTTGTCTGCCAATGCTTTTGCTTCGTCAATGGTGTATTTTGAAATATCCGTTATCGAAAATGTGCGCATATAAACGTAACATTCAACGGGAACACCGCCGACGGTCACATCGCCCTTGGTAAAATTATTTTCCGCGGGATCAAATATCTCATCAACCGATGAGTTTTCGTAAAATCCGTACAGTTCGTCAAGAGTCACATCTTTGACATAAACGGGATTTTCAGCCAAAAGCTGCTTGTACGCGGGGGAATCCGATGCTGACACGGGATATGCCATAATACACGCAAAAAAAGCAAGACAAAGGCACAAAAGCCGTGTTTTCTTCATTTCATTTCCCCCTTTCAAAATAACATATAAATGCTGTTAGATTATATCACATAACACTTTTTTAAAATGACTTTTTAATTAAATTATTTTAAAAGAAAAATGATATATTTTGTTACAATATAGGACGTGTATTAAAAAACGGGAAAATCGGCAATACATCTGTAAAACTTGCATGCTGTATGAGCCCGTTTCACTTCGTTTCTTTCGGGGGCGTCACAATTCACTTCGTGAATTTGACGCGTGCGCATTGCCGTATCATTTTATAAGCCGTACATACTGTGCGCACCGTCGGTTTCGCATATGCGAAACGTGACGCCCCCGAAAAATGCACCCGTTTTATTTATTTTATATCGTGCCGGGATCGATAAATATTATTTCTATCCCTTTTTTCTTTGCCATTTTTACGGTATTTGCCGTGCCGCCGGGAGTCATATTATCGCTTCCGCACACTGCGATAAGCGCTTCGGAATTATCTACCATATATTTATTTCTTTCGTTGAACGCACGCGCAAGCTCCTTATATGTTATGCGCCCCTTCAGGATATCGACACGGTACGCTTTTGAGAGTATTTTGTTATACTCCTCAAGCTCATCGCCCTTAAGCTTATCACCGTGACCCTCAAACGGCACGGCGCATATAAGCGATATATCGGGAAATTCTTCCTTAACCTCAAGCACAGCAAGCGCCGCCCAGATATCGACCCCGTTACACATTCCGCTGTAGAAAAAACGAAAGCCCTCGCAGTACAGCTCTTTGACTGTGCTTTTTATTCTTTCTTTCAGCTTTCCGATGTTTTCCTCTGTCGGGGCAAACGGCAGTTTTGATATTCTGTAACCGGTAAAAGCCGCTGACTTGGGAGCACTTGCAAACAGTTCTTCTTTGTACATCATTTTATTGTTAATCCTTTATCTATTATTGTTAATTCTTTATTTATTGACAAATCCGTAAAGATATCTTATAATGATATCCGTAAATACAAAACGGAGGTACATTATGTTTATTATTGTATGTCTTGATACAACAGGCGGCATTCTCTTCAACAACAGACGCCAAAGCCGCGACAGTGTCATAGTTAAAGATATTGTGAGTATGGCAGGAGAAAAGCTTTATATGAGCGAATATTCCAAAAAGCTTTTCAAAGACTATGACAACATCACAGTAGGCGGTGAATTTCCCTTTACAGAGGAAGAAGGCGCTTATTGCTTTGCCGAATGCGAAATAACACAAGAGGCGGTGGACAAGGCTGAGGGCTTTGTAATTTACCGCTGGAACAAGCTTTATCCGCAGGATGTATCCTTTAATATTTCACTTTCCAAAAACGGCTTCAAGCTGGAAAGCACGACTGATTTTGAAGGCACATCACACGAGAAAATAACGAAGGAAGTATGGAAAAGATGAAAAAAATGAGATCGGGAATTATCGCTCTGCTTGTCCTGCTGTGCGTGATTTTCACAGCGTGCGATGAGACAGCGGTAACAGGTGAGCTTACAGATTCTATAACAAATGCAGATATAACAGCATCTGTAACAGACAGTCAAACACAAGAACCTCAGCAAACGCAGGAACCCCAGGAAACGCAGGAACCCCAGGAAACTCAGGAGCCTCAGGAAACGCAGGAGCCTCAGGAAACACAAGAACCCCAGGAAACACAAAAGCCTCAGGAAACTCAGAAGCCGCAGGAAACAGATGCTCCCGATAATGATGATCCCTACAGCGATCCTTACACTCCGCCCGCAGAATACAAGCCCGTATTCAGCGTTCCCGCCTATTCCGACAAAGCATACGTCCCCGTAAACGGTAATGAGCCTTTCTTCACGGAAGAACAGAAAACAACAGTTGCATTTGAATATTACGGTGAGCTCGACTCTCTGAAAAGATGCACATACACATTTGCATGTGTAGGTCCTGAAACGATGCCCACAGGCAACAGAGGAAGTATTTCGCACAAGCCCACAGGCTGGAAGCAAAACGATTATGACTTTGTTGAAAGCCGCAATCTTTACAACCGCTGTCACCTTATTGCATGGCAGTTGACAGGCGAAAACAACAACAAGCAGAATCTTATCACAGGTACAAGATATCTGAATGTTCAGGGCATGATCCCGTTTGAAGAAATGGTCGGTGACTACGTAACTGAAACAGGCAACCACGTTATGTACCGTGTAACGCCTATTTTCGACGGTAACAACCTGCTCGCCGACGGTGTGCTTATTGAAGGCTGGTCGGTTGAGGATGAAGGCGACGGCATCTGCTTCTGCGTATATTCCTACAACGTACAGCCGGGTGTTATAATCGATTACAAGACAGGCGATAATCATGCAGACCCTAACGGTCCTCCCTCGACAGACCCCACAGTTCCCGCAGCATACATCATAAACAAGAATAACCACAAGGTTCACAAGGGCGATTGCGGCAACGGTAAGAGCATAAAGGCTGAAAACAAAATTGAATTTTTCGGTACACTTGATGAGCTTCTTGCACAGTACACCGATGCCAATTCAGCAGGCTGCTGCAATCCGTTTTGACAGCAGTATTTAACATTTGATGAAGATCCGACAGATCTGCACGGTCTGTCGGATCTTTTGTTTGTTCTTTGAATGACATCAAAAAGGGTTTTAACCCGTTTTACGTGATCGGGTTTATTTCTGAATTTTATTCACACGCTTGATGATGGGGAAAACAACACCGCCGAGGACGTTGCCGAGTGTCATTATAAGAAGACACAAAAATGCCTCTCCTCCCCACGCACCGCCGACGGAGAAATAGAACATATTTGCAATGCAATGCTCAAACGAGCAGAGGATAAATCCCGCAACACCGAGAAAAAGCGCGAGGTATTTTCCGACCTGATGCTCAATATTTTTATATCCGTCAACGGCAATATATATCATAATATTGCAGAAAACGGCAAGGATGAAAAGACTTAAATAACCGTCAGATGTCTTCGCCTGACATATACTCTGTGCCTTCGGAACGACCGTGCCGGCTATTCTCGTAAGCCGTACAAGCGCACCGGTTAAATATGTACCTGCAAAATTACCTGCCCAGATAAGGGCGCAAAGAGCTGTATATTTAGGGGAATTGTCAAAAATGAAGCATACCTTTCCCGTAAACAGATTGTATCCGTTTGTCACGATAACAAACAGGCCGACTGTGAAGAAAAGTGCACCGATGACTTTATTTTCTATCGAAAGAAATGCCGTGCCGCCGATTCCTATACATATACCTGCGGCTACCGAAAAAATAAATTCTTTAAGTATTTTCATCTCACACATCATCCTTTAATGTTTTTTGGGGCGGAAGCTCCAAAAGCTCAGGCTTTTTCAGATACTCACTTATCCGTCTGAACGCCGCAGCGTAATATGAGCCTGTGCATATTCTTTCGTCCAT
>JAZNEN010000211.1:0-10217 GCA_045588615.1 Eubacteriales bacterium | reverse complement strand
GCAAAGCAAACATTTCAAGCGGCACCGCCGCATTTCAAGCCGAAGGCATTTCATTTTTAAACCCGTTTGATCTGACACCTCATCGACGGGTCGTCGTCACTTTGCAAAGCAAAGTGATTGCGCCTTGTCCCCTACCAATGCGGACGTGCGATGCACGCCCCTACGTTATAATGTTATTTGCGCAGCTAATAACATTTCATGTTTGCAAAGCAAACATTTCAAGCGGCATCGCCGCATTTCAAGCCGAAGGCATTTTATTTTTAAACCCGTTTGATCTGACACCTCATTCGTCTGTAAAGGTGTTTAATTTTCGCGGGACGTCGAGGGCGCCGTCCCCTACCAATGCGGACGTGCGATGCACGCCCCTACGGTTTGTATATTCGGGGTGGTGCCGTTTTATTTAAAATACCCCGATATAAAATCACAAAGGATATTTGCAATTCTTTTATATCCGAATTCAGTCGGGTGGACTCCGTCACGAAGATACACCGTGTGGTTTGATCTGTTTATTCCCGAGGCTGTGCGCATATCGCACACGGGGAATCCCACACGCTCACTTACCTCTTTTGCCGCCTTATAATAATCGTAAAGCGTGCATCCTGCATCGTTTTTTGTATCAAACGCTTCATATTTCGATGTCTGTCCATCGTATTCTGAAAGTCTGTATATGGGTGTTACGAAAAACGCAAGGGCTTTGGGATAACGCTCGGACACCGTAAGCATCGTTTTGCGAAGACTTCCGCAGAAATTGTCGGAAAATCTTCCCTCAGGCTCACCAAGCGGTACACCGTAAAACCAGTCATTGGTGCCTGCCCAGATGATAACAATATCAACATCCTCATACACAGGGCAGTCATGCACCGTATCGCATACCGAAAACGGATAGCCTGATGCAAGCGCTGCGGCATTCTGTGCGTGGTTTATCATTTTTTCGGCGCCGAGAAGATTTTTTAGTGTTTCTTCAAATCCGCCGCGTGAAAAATTCACAGTGGAAATACTGTCGCCGAATATCAGGCAGTTTTTCATTCTTCACCGCCTGCGCTTTCGTCAGCTTCCTCATTTTGTACGTCGTTTTCTTCGTTTACCGCATTTTGTAATCTTTCCAAATGGCGGCTGTAGGTCGATTCGGGACTGTGAACAAGCGCAAGTATCTCGTTTTTCCTCTTTTTACGGCGTCTGAAATCGGCAATACCGAGAAGCGTCAGAACCGTAATTCCGACCACACATGCGGCGGCGCCTATTACAAAGCCCTGGGGTACATATGACATTTCGATCGTATGCTCACCCTCTGAAACGGTGAAGCAAAGAAGCGAATCGAGCGACTTTTCAAGCTCGACCTTTTCTCCGTCAACCTTGACAGTCCAGCCCTCATCGTAAGGAATTGAAGTAAACACGGTCGTGTCGCCGTATTCGATATTTATTGTGCCATCTATGTGAGAATCGTCAAAATCGGTCACTCTTATCTTGCTCTTTGAAAGCTCCTCCATGGCAGACTCAAACGCTTCTGTGTCAAAATAGAAGATATAGTCCTGATCTGCGTAGAAGTAAAGGTCATCAGATTTAAGATTAAGCTGAACCGTTATTTCGTGTCCCTTTTCGTATTCGCCCAAAAGCAGTATGCTGTGCGTATCGTTTGTCATATATGAGCCTTTTGATGTAAACGGTGCTGTATCATCATCGGTAAGATCGTCATCCCTTACACGCAGAGTCGTGTCGCGGGGATACTTCGACGGGAAGTGAATATACAGATCCTTCGTTTCCTCCATTATGAACGTATATTCGACAGATCCCTTTTCAGAACCGTTCACAGCATACTTTTTATGCGTGTAACCGTCGGCATACGCTTCCCTTACTCCTGTTGTATTCGTGCGTATTATCTCAACCGGCTTGTATATTTCAACATCGTAGCCGAGCATGGCGGAAACTATTCTGTTAAGGATATCAGGGGCGGAATAGTCAAGCACCTTACCCTCTTCATCCTTTGCATTCCAGTCATATTCCTTTATTTTGTCGGAAACACCGTACAGCATCGGCAAAGCATATTTATTTTTGTATGCATAAAGCTTTTTGCCGTCCTCGGGATTTGCGGCTGTGGGATCAAACTGCTCTGTCATACAGCCGTATTCCGGCGGCATATCGGAAGGATCGTCCGTAAGAATATATTTGATACCGAGCAGAGAATCTCCGACAGGGTTTGTGCCGACGTATCTTGACCAGTGGGACTTTGAAGCATAGCCCATTTTGTTAAGAAGCGTTATAACTGATGCATTGAGCGTCGAGGTCGAGCCCGAAATACCCCTCATACGGAGTGTCATATTATCGTTTACCTTACGGAAAACGGTCTTTTCCATTCTGTAAAGGGAAATATCCTTTTTCTGTACCTCCTCTGTTATTCCTTTCCACCTGTCGAAAAATTCGACATAGCTTGTACGTGTGGAATAATAAACATCATCGTGAAGCATAAACATATCGTATATGCCGTTTACAAACAGCTCAAAGCATACCACACAGCAAAGAACGATGGGAGTTACTTTACTGTTTCTCTTTGTAACGCTCCACAAAAGGGCAACGAGCACGCCTGTCATAATTATCCAGAACCAGACGGTCAGAAGTACACCAGGCTCATATCCGCCGGAGGTCGGTGCCTTGAGGTAGAGCCAGTGAAATTCTCCGCCGTCCTCAGTTTCTATCATCTTCTGAACCAAAACGGAAAAGCCGATAAGAAATGCACCCGTGCCGAGGATTATTCTGTACATATGGGGCTTGAGATATCTGAATGCATCGTAAGCAAAGACAAGCACCAAGAAGCAGAACATGAAGCTGTTACGGTAGTTGAGCCAGTTCGGCTTCTGCAGTCCGTGCCAGAAAAGGTCAATTGTCGAGCCTGTGAACGACAGCACCATAAATCCGAGTATGATACCGCCCATTATCTTCTGACGTCCCCTTATTTTGTCCGTAAGGAAGTAAGCGGGCAAAAGCAGAAGCGACAAAGTTCCGCAGTAGATGAAGGGAAGCCCCTCGGGACGCACCGTGTCGTATGAGTTCGGCATCATCTGCGTCAGTATCTCAAGAAAATCAAATTTCGGCTTGAACGTGAAGCTGGGATTTGAAAAATCGTTTTTACCGAATTCAAGGGAGTAGAACGTGGGCAGAATGATTATCGCGGCTATTGCAGCGGCAATTACCGAAAACAGCGCAAACTTGTAAAATGCGAAGAAGAAACGGGGAAATTCACCCATTTTATAAGTCGAAACGTAATAATAAATGAAGTAAACGACTACAAAAATGGCAACCATAAAGCCGATATAGAAGTTTGCGATAAAGCAAAGGGCAAGCGTTACGGTGTAAAGAACGAATCTGCCTCGGTCAATAAGCTCCTCCAAGCCGAGAAGTATAAGCGGTAAGTAAATTAAAGCATCCATCCACATCGTGTTCATCGCCTGTACGAATGCATAGCTTGAAAGCGCGTACATGGTGGAAAAAAGTATGACGTTCATGGGCTTTGACGGCTTTCTCCTGTGCAGATAATAACCGAATGTAAGACCCATGCTTCCGCACTTCAAAAGCGTTATGGCAAGAAGCGCTTCTGTTATACCGTCCTGGGGAAAAAGCACGGTGAGAAGCGAAAACGGGCTGGCAAGATAATATGCGTAAATACCCGAAAACTCACCCGACAGCGACCTGTACCACGTGTAAAACGGCGATGAATCTCCCTGAAAGACGTCACGTATGGCTTCAAAGAAGTATACATACTGACCGTTCAGGTCAAGCACCAGTACGGATTTTTCACCGAAAGGATACACGCCTCTGATGATGAAGATTATCCACATCAGAAGAAGCGGCACCAAAAAGCACGCCAAAAGATACAGCTTCGGTGAATCCATTACGGCACCGGCGGCTTTTTTGCACCTTGCTAAAAGCGGATTGTTCTTTCTGAATTCTGTCTGATTCATAATTCTCCTTTTATGCGAAGCAGTGCTTCATCTAAAATGATTTCCATTTGTTCGGGCGTTTCGGCGCGGTTTATTTTTTCGCGCACGGCGGCGCCGCCTCGTATGCCCTTTGTATACCAGCCGACGTGCTTGCGCGATTCAAAAACGCCGAGAGTGCCCTTCCGCTTTACAAGCGCCCGCATATGCTCACGCGCACCTGACAGTCTTTCCTCCGGTGTGGGCGGTATATATTCACGTCCGTTAAGACGGGCAGTTATTTCTTCAAAAATGAACGGATTTCCGAGGGCTGCACGTCCCACAGCACCGCCGTCACAGCCTGTATAGCGGAGCATTTCAACAAAGCTTTCAGCATCCGTTATGTCGCCGTTGGCAACAACGGGGATATTTACAGCACGCTTTACCTCGGCAATTATTTCCCTGTCAACCGTTCCGTCGATGTACATATCCTCACGCGTTCTGCCGTGAACGCAGATGCACACCGCCCCTGAGCTTTCGGCAATTTTTGCGATCTCAACGGCATTTTTATGCGATCTGTCAAAGCCTGCACGTATTTTTACCGTCACCGGTAAAGGACACGACAAAACGGTTTTTTCAATTATCTTTCCCGCCAAAGCAGGGCTTTTCATAAGGGCAGAGCCGTCGCCGCCGCCCACTATTTTTTTAACAGGACACCCCATATTTATGTCAATTGCACAGGGGGCATTGGGCATTTCGGCAAGTGTTTTTGCCGCCTGTGCCATCATATCGGGGTCGTGCCCGAATATCTGAACGGCGCACGGGTGTTCTTCTTCCGATATTTCGGCAAGCTCAAATGTTTTTTTATCTCCGTAGTGCATAGCCGCCGCGGACACCATTTCCGTTGTCATATACTCTGCACCGTATTTTTTGTATATTTTTCTTGCCGCGATGTCAGTAACGCCCGCCATAGGGGCCAAGAAAATTCCGTGTTTTAAAAGTACATTTCCGATTTTCATAATTAAACTCCGTTAAATTGTACCAAAAAAATGTGAATTTATTGTTACACCGCACCATAAATATTTATAATTATTGCCCTGATGCGGTAATTTTTTAAAAAAACGATACATTATACCGTATGGCGTGCACCGCACGTCCGCATACCGTAGGGGTCAAGGCGCAATCACTTTGCTTTGCAAAGTGACGACGACCCGTCGATGAGGTGTCAAATTAAACGTGTTTAAAACGGCGGGAGCAAGCCCCCGCCCTACGGCATCACCCGAATATACAGACCGTAGCATTAAACGCCTTCCGTGTAGGGGCGTGCATCGCACGTCCGAATGAAACGCCTTCTCCAGCGGGAGAAGGGGGACCGCGGTAGCGGTGGATGAGGTGTCAGATTAAACGGGTTTGAAACGGGACGTCGAGGGCGCCGTCCCCTACAGCACCACCCCGAATGAATAAAAACCATATTTCCGCAGGAAATATGCGCATCCCCCGGTGGGGGGCCGGGGATGCGCCATCACGTTGAAATTTGTGAAAATAAACCCAATAATTCGCACAGGACGACATTCCTCATAAAACAAACAAAAACGTATTTGCACTGTACATTACTTTTTCCTTTTCAAAATTTTTACAATATTATATATATAAACGGTTTAAAACACGGCTTTGATGCGGTATAATGGTGGGTGTATTTATGTTATTTATTGCATATTTCGATTTTCAATACGGAAACGCCTTACGGTAAAAGGAGAAAATATGAAAAAATTCAGAATATTCCCTGTTGTTCTTGCATCACTGCTTATCTTTTCAGCCTGTTCAAAAAATGAAAGCGAAACAAGCACGAATGATGCCCTCACAAGCACAGCACCGACAGAAGAAATAACTGAAGAAATAACCGACGAGATAACACAAGCCCCCGAAACGCAGGGCGAGATGACAGATTCGGACGGATATATAATTTCCGAGGACGAGCTTAACCTCCGCCGTGAAATTGACGCCGACTACGCATCTTTACTTGATGTTAATTCTTCAACCGTTCTTTATGAAAAGGGCGGACTTGACACAAAAATATACCCCGCCAGCACGACAAAGCTGATAACGGCACTTGTTGCGCTTAAATACTGCGACCCCGAAAAGGCGGTTTTCAAAGCGGGGAATGAGCTTGAGCTCGTGCGCCCCGGTTCATCGCTTGCATACATACTCAGAGGGCACATACTTAAGCTTGACACGCTTATTGCGGGTATGCTTATGAAATCGGGCAACGATGCTGCATACGTTGTAGCCGCCGGTGTCGGACGTGTTATTGCAGACGATGAAAGCATCTCTCCGAAGGAAGCAGTCAACGTCTTTATACGTGAAATGAACCGCTTTGCAAGGGAGCACGGAATGACGGGCTCACATTTCACGTGCCCTGACGGATTCCACGACGATGAGCATTACACAACAATGCGCGATATGCTCACCGTGGCAAAGCTTGCACTTGAAAACGAAGTCATAATGAAGTATACAAAAACTGTTGAAGATAAGTTTTACTACGAAAGCGGCGAAAATATAACGTGGACAAACACAAATGCCCTGATAAACCCGAACAGCGATGCTTATTACAAGTACGCAACGGGACTTAAGACGGGTACGACAGACGCCGCAGGCAACTGCGTGCTTGCCACAGCCGAAAAGGACGGACGTGTGCTTATTGCGTGCATATTCCGCCATCCCGATTCAAACGGAAAATTTCAGGATGCCAAGGCACTGTTTGCCGCCGTGCTGGGCACAAGATAAGAAAGGTCAGATATGATAAAGATCCTACACTGCGCAGATATACACCTTGACAGTCCGTTTTCACTGTCCGATGTTAAAAAAGCAACTACCCGCCGTGCGCTTCAAAGAGGCACGTTTACCTCGATGATGCTTTACGCACGCACCGAAAAAATAGATTTGATGCTCTTACCCGGTGACATTTTCGACACCGAATACGTCACGCGTGACACGGCTGCCTTACTCGTCAAGGAGTTTGAGCAGGCATCGTCATGCCGTTTCGTCATAGCCCCCGGCAACCACGACCCGTTTTCGGAAAATTCTCCCTATGCAAAGCTGAAATTTCCGCCGAATGTGTACATTTTCAATTCTCCGTCCCTTACAAAATTCTCATTTGACGATATAAATACGGACGTTTACGGCTTTGCCTTCACGTGCGATTCAATGGCTGTAAATCCGTTTGCAGGGCAAAAGCCGCAGGATAACTCAAAAATAAACATTCTGTGCTGTCACGGCGACCTGACGCCGTCCTCGCATATGTGTCCGATAACCGTATCGGATATTGAAAATTCGGGCTTTGACTATGTTGCCCTCGGTCACATACACAATTCACAGGGTGTACAGAAGGCAGGGGACACATATTACGCATACAGCGGCTGTCCCGAAGGACGAGGCTTTGACGAATGCGGTAAAAAATCCGTCATTCTTGCGATTTTCGACAAGGAAAACGGAATTTTCAGAGGTGAATTTGCCGCAAAGCAGATGACAAAGCGCCATTATGAAAAGATAAATGTTGATGTAAGCGGTGCGGAAAATTCCCCCGCCGTCATTGATGCGGTAAACAATGCCGTCAAAGAAAACAAATTTGATTCGGACACAACGCTCCGTGTGACGCTGACAGGCGATGTTTCCCCGTCGCTTATAATTTCAACCACAGCAATCGAGGAATCCGTCACGGGCGTTTATTATATCGAGGTGCACGACAAAACACGCCCCGCACCCGAAATTGCCGACCTTGAATCCGACCCGACGATAAGAGGCGCATTTTACAGTGAGCTTAAGGAAAAGCTTCAGTCATCCGATCCCGATGAAAGAGCGTGTGCCGAGCGTGCGCTCCGTCTGGGACTTTCGGCACTTTACAGAATGTGAGGGATGATTTATGGTCATAAAGAAAATACACATAGATAATTTCGGTAAATTCTGTGATACCGACATAGAGCTTTCCGACGGTCTTAATATAATCGAGGGTAAAAACGAAGCGGGCAAGTCAACGCTCGGTGCGTTTATAAAATTCATCTTCTACGGACTTGATTCAAAGGAGAGAACAAAATATTTCCCGTGGGGCAAAAACACAGCGGGCGGTTACATAAAGCTGTCGCACGGCGGTAAAGACTACACGGTGCGCCGTGATCTTGTGCTTTTGCAAAAGGGCGTAAAAGAGGAAGTGACCGTAACCGACTGTGAAACAGGCGCTGCGGCTTTCAAGGATTCAGCCCCGCACGAGGTATTCCTGGGAGTTAACGAAAAGGTATTTTCAAGCACCGTTTTTGTCGGCCAGATAAACGGCGCATACGTTGACGGTGCAAAGCTTTCCGATGCTGTGGAAAACATTCTGTTTTCCGCAGATGAAGTGACGAACACCTCAAAGGCGCTCAAAAAGATAGACGAGGTGCGCACATCTCTGCTTTACAAAAACAAAAAAGGCGGACTTATATATGAGCTTGGCGAAAAAATAGCCTCCCTTGAAGTAAAGGAATCCGAGTGCAGACGTGCAAACGAGTCTGTGTTTGAGCTTGAGGATAAGCTCCGTCAGGCAAAGCAGAAGAAGGAAGAAAACATAAAAAATACAGAGGAGCTTTCCGCAAAGCTTGAGGAATACGAGGCATACTCCGCCATTGAACGCAAGCAGCGCACAGCGGAGCTTGCAGAGGAAGCAAATGCCGCAAAGGCAAAATGTGACGAGCTTGAAAAATCCCTTTCAAAAAACGGATTTTTCCCCGACAGCACATACGTTTCCCGCCTTTATTCGCTTCAAAATGAGATAAACAGCCGCCGCGATGAGCTTAAGAGTGCCGAGGAAGAATTTAAAAATGCGGAAGGTGAGCTTTCGTCATTCCTTGACGAAGCTGAAGTAATCGATAAGATCAATGCAGAGGGCGGTAAGTCAAGCGTTGAAGAACAGCTTTTTACACTTAAAAAACAGCGTAAAACACTTCTTATTTTCGGTATAATATGCCTCGTTCTTGTTGCTTTGTTCCCGCTTGGCATCGCACTTCTGGTGATAGCAAAGAAGAAAAAGAAGCTTATTGACGAATTTCCCGCAAAATTCGGATGTAATTCCGAGGGTGAGCTTCTGGAAATACTTGACGGTATCGATGAGCGTGAGCGCGAAATTACCCGTCTGCGTTTAAAGATAGAAAATGCGGGCACAAAATGCAGTGATATCAGGGCAAAAATCGCCAAAACGGAGCGAGACATCGAGGACGTAACAGACAGATACCGTCCCGTCGGTCAGATAACGGACACATCCGTGTCCGATGCTGCAGAGCAAGCGCAGGCGGCAATAAACGCACTTGCAAACGCACATTACGAATATGAAAAGAAGCTGTTTGCCGCAGAAGCGCTCAGCCGTGAAACAGAATCTATAAGCATCGATGAAATGAAATCGAAGATAAAAGGCAGGCTGAAGCTGGGCGAGGTCGAGGGCTTTGACCCCGCAGAGCAAAAAAGAAGACTTACGTTTTTACAAAAGGCGACAGAATCGCTCAACGAAAAGATACTTTCCCTTGAAAAAGACTTTTCCGCTTTATCCGCAACAGTCAAGGACCCTGCGGCTATTGCAGATGAGCTGTCGTCGCTCCGTCCGCTTTATTCCGAGGCTGTATCAGAATACAAGGCTTGTATTCTTGCATATGAATCGCTTGAAAATGCATCGAAAACTCTGCGTGACGGAGTTTCCCCGAAGCTTGCGAAAATAGCAGGCGGCTTTATGGAAAAGCTGTCGGGCGGTAAGTACACATCGCTCGGCATCGACGGAGAATACGGAATAACATTCACGGAAAACGGAAATTCACGTCCTTTATCGTCATTCAGTGCGGGCACGGGCGACCTTGCATATCTTTGTCTGCGTTTTGCCTTGACCGATATACTGTACCGTGACGAAAAGCCCCCGATGATATTTGACGATACGTTTGCGAGAATAGACTCGGAAAGACTGACAAATATAATCGCAACACTTATGTCTATGGGCAAAATGAAATGGCTGCAGCCGATAGTGTTCACCTGCCACGGCCGTGAACGCTCTTTATCCGAATCCTTCCCCGGTGTCAATATAGTTAATATATAAACGCCTTCCCCTGCAACATCTATTCTCTGTTATCTATTATCTATTATCTAAACAAAATGGGTTTGAAACGGGCGGATATGGAATCCGCCCCTACGGCATCACCCCGAATTAAACGTCTTCCGTAGGGGACGGCGCCCTCGACGTCCCGCATGAAACGAGCGCAAATGGGTTTGAAACGGCGGGAGATAAACCCCCGCCCTACG
>JAZNEN010000210.1:0-3211 GCA_045588615.1 Eubacteriales bacterium | reverse complement strand
ATTATACTTGCTTCTACCGCACTTATAACAAGATCAGTGTTTCCGTGTATGATAATTCATTTTCTCAATAACGCTTTCGTTATATTCTTTGAAGATTATTTGTGGCAGATGATCGTAAGACCCGATAATGTTGCTATGTTTGTCTTTATTATCGGTTCTTTATTCCTTCTTCTTTTGTTTGTTTACCTGTCATATGCAGAGGATATCATTTACAGATATTCTTCAACCGTAAGCGAAAAGGAAAATCCCCCGAAAAGGGAATTGACACTCGTAATACGAGATTTTTTGATATCGGTGCTCTCCCCGTCGTTTTTACTGTGCGTTGTATATTTTGCAATCGCATCGGTAGTTCGCTTGAAGGGATAGCCCGCTTTTAAAGAAAGGTATATTTTTATGAGTAAAAACAACGGTAAAGACGTCAGTGATAAAAATTCTTGGGAATACAAGCATTCTGATACACACGAGACGCCGAATGTTAACAAACTGTTAGAAAAAGAGGAAAAGAAAAAAGACAAAAATGACCGAAAAATCAAGACAGATGAGCTTGGCATGGAATACGAAGTAAAGACCGCAAGCTCTGTATACAGCGCTGTTATGGCTGTTGTATATATTGTTTTTGTTCTGATCATATCGGGTGTATGCAGTTTTTTTGCCGTATCTATTGCCAATGATGTTTTTGCATTCCAGAAAAAAGAGGTAACAGCAGAAATATCGCTTGGAAATTACGTAACTGTGAGTGAGCTTGCAAAGCTTCTCGGAGATGAAGGGATTGTTAAATACCCCACGGTGTTTAAATATTATGCGCAGCTTCGTGAAGAAACGGACGGATTTGAACCCGGAAAATATGAAGTGGCATCAAATATGAATTATGATGCACTTCTTGCATTTTTCAAAAAGCAGTCCGCAGAAAGACAGATAATTACTCTCACGATCCCCGAAGGCTTTACTGTTGATGAAATAATAGATCTGTTTGTTTCAAACGGTATGGGAACAGAAGAAGGATTTGCAGATGCAATACAAAACGGGGACTTCAGCGATTATAAATTCATAAAGCTTCTGGATGAAAAGAAGCTTTCGCCTGACCGTAAGTACCGTCTTGAAGGATATCTTTTCCCCGATACCTATGAGTTTTTCAAGGACTGGAGCGAAACAAGAATAATCATGACGCTGCTTGACGGATTTGAAGCACGTTTCAATGAAGAATACTATGAAGCTATCGAAAAATCAAAATTTTCACTCGATGACTATATTATAATTGCATCTATGATACAGGCAGAAGCGAAATATTCTACCGACTTTGAGCTTGTTTCAAGCGTGTTCCATAACAGACTTGCAAAGCCTTCCTCATATCCGTATCTGGAAAGTGATGCAACTATACAGTATGCTTTTGCAACGCATAAAAACGAGATAACACCGGAGGATCTTAAAATTGACCATCCGTACAACACATATCTCCGTCCGGGTCTTACACCGGGTGCTGTTTGCAATCCGGGCGCCACGGCAATTCTGACAGCTCTTCAGCCCGCTGAAACAAACTACTATTACTTTGTTTCGCGTGCAAACGGAGAAATGTTATATGCCTCAACTTTGGCAGAGCATAACAAAAATATCAAGGAAATACAATCGGAGAAATAATATGGAGCTTTTATCCCCCGCAGGTAATTTCGAAAAATTAAAAGCGGCAATTTTATACGGTGCGGATGCGGTGTACCTTGCAGGTCATATGTTCGGTATGCGCTCCGCCGCCGACAATTTTGATAATAATGAGCTTAAGGAGGCGTGCGAATACGCACACGAAAGAGGTGTCAAGGTCTATCTTACCCTGAATACAATGCCTCGAGATGATGAGTTTCCGCGTCTTGAAGTATTTTTAAATGAAATAAAGGATTTCGGCATCGATGCTTTCATCGTTGCCGACCTTGGTGTTATGACGCTTTTAAAACGTGTCATACCAAACTGCGAAATACATATATCAACACAGGCAAGTGTTGTCAACAGCGAAGCGTGCCTTGCATATATGGCACTCGGTGCAAAGCGAATTGTTCTGAGCCGTGAGCTTAATATTGATGAAATAAAAACAATAAGGGCAAATATTCCTAAGGAGCTTGAGCTTGAGGTGTTTATACACGGTTCAATGTGTATTTCCTACAGCGGACGCTGTCTTATATCAAACCATTTTGTAAAGCGTGACGCAAACAGAGGGGCGTGCACACAGCCGTGCCGTTGGAACTATAAGCTTTACAGGCTTGAAGAAGAAAAACGTCCTGATGATGTTCCCGAGATAATGCAAACGGACGAGGGCTCATTTATATTCTCCTCGAAGGATATGTGCATGATAGAGCATATCCCCGAGCTTTTTGAAGCGGGTGTTGACTCGCTTAAAATAGAGGGAAGAATGAAAAGTGCATATTATACGGCTGTGGTCACGAATACATATCGTATGGCGCTCGACAGTTACATAAAAGATCCCGAAAATTATAAATATGATCCTGTATGGGGATATGAGCTTTCCTCTGTCAGCCACAGAGAATATGACACAGGATACTTTTTCGATAAACCCATGGAAGACGCAAAAACTGTCACGGAAGGTGGATATTTGCGTGAAAAATCGTATATTGCAACAGCACTTTCATACGATCCTGAAACAAAAAGGGCAACATTTTTGCAAAAAAATAAAGTTGTAAGCGGTCAGATGGCAGAGCTTATGTCACCCGGACACCCCGGGGTGATGTTTGAAGTCGGTGAAATGTATAACGGCGAATGCGAAAAAATAGATTCAGCACCTCATCCCGGTATGATATTCAGTATCGTTATGCCGTTTGAGGTTAAAAAGGGCGATATAATAAGAGGCGCTTGAAGGTGATAATATGCTTTACATAAATAAAATTTTTCTGGATTACAGTCCCATTGAATCGGGAAATATAACTTCGAATGATACACCTGTTATTTCATGGTCTCTTTCAAGCGATGCCAAAGGTGACAGACAAATGTCATACCGTGCAGTTCTTTCAACTGATGACGGAGAGTTTTTTGATACGGGAATCGTTGCAACCGATGAACAGTCATTTGTCTATAACGGCGAATCACTTCCAAGGGGTGAAATGATATTTATTGATCTGACTGTTGAAAGTGCAAATGGTGATACCGCAACAAAAGATGATGTGATCTACAGCGGTGTTGTGGATTTTAATGCACCGTGGATAACCATGCA
>JAZNEN010000209.1:0-7527 GCA_045588615.1 Eubacteriales bacterium | reverse complement strand
GTCATCACGTGGCATATTCCCGTTTCGTTCATCGGAACGGTTGCGTTTCTTACATATGCATTTGCTCCGCAGTCTGCGGATGCCGTATCGTTTATGATATATTCCGTGCTGTCCGGCGGTCTTTTCCTCGGTGCGTGGTTTATGGCAACTGATTATGTAACGTGCCCCTTAAACCCCACAGGACGCATCATATACGGCATCGGATGCGGTGCCATCACTGTGTTTATCAGATTTTTTGCGGGCTTCAACGAGGGTGTATCGTTTGCAATTCTCGTTATGAACCTGCTTGTGTGGTACATTGACAAGTTCACACGTCCGAGACCCTTCGGCAAGATAAAGACGAAAAAAACGGCTGACGGAGGTGCAAAGTGATGGAAAACAAAGCATTTTCGCCCGTCCGCACAGTCTTGGTGCTGACAAGCATATGCGCTGTTATATCCCTGCTTGTTGCAGGTGTTTACGCGCTTACAAAGGACACTATCGCAAAAAACAATGAGCTTAAGATACAGACGGCAATTTCGGAAATTTTTCCCGATCATACCGAAAAAACGGTGCTTGAGGGCGAATTTGACGAAAAAATAAACGCTGTTTACAGGGTCACGGGGAACACATCCGGATATGCTGTAGATATAACGGCGAAGGGCTACGGCTCCGACGGTATCAATATGATGGTCGGTGTGAGTGATGAAAAGAAAATAATCTCCGTTGTCATCGTTTCGGCACCGTCCGAAACACCCGGACTCGGTCAGAATATCACAAAGCAGGAATATACCGACAACTTCAAGGGGCTTTCCCTCGGTGAGTCGGCAAATATCATATCGGGTGCCACGATCTCCTCGAAGGGTGTACAGGACGGAATCGATATTTGCCTGAAGACGGTCGGACAGCTTATTTCAGGTAACGCAAAGGAGGCGGCATAATGAATAAGATACTTAAGCAGTTTAAAGAAGCCGCTATACTCAACAATCCGACATTTATTCAGGTGCTCGGTATGTGTCCGACGCTTGCCACGACAACGAGTGCGAAAAACGCCCTCGGTATGGGGCTTGCGGCAACGGCGGTGTTGATACTGTCAAATGTTATAATATCCCTTTTAAGGAAAATAATTCCAAATCAAGTGCGAATTGCATCGTATATTGTCATAATTTCGGGTGCGGTAACGGCAATTGAGCTTTTGATGAAAGCATATCTTGTTGACCTTTACGATTCCCTCGGCATATTTATTCCGCTTATCGTTGTTAACTGTATCATCTTGGCAAGGGCTGAAGCGTTTGCGTCGAAAAATACAGTATTTTCCTCGTTTATTGACGGTATTGCAACGGGACTCGGATTTACAGGTGCGCTTTTGATAGTCGGATGTGTCAGAGAATTGCTCGGTGCAGGCTCCGTATTCGGTGTCACTTTGCTCCCCGAAGCATTCCACGCAACGATATTCATAATGGCACCGGGTGCGTTCTTAACGCTCGGTGCGGTCATAGCGGCTGTACAGAAAATACGGATAACCCTTGATAAAAAGAAAAAAGAAGAAAAAAACGGTGAGGAGGCAGCTGTATAATGACTGAAATACTTATGATAATGCTTGCGGCAATTCTTACCGAAAACTTTATATTTATAAAGTTTATGGGGATCTGCCCGTTTCTCGGCGTATCCGATAAGATAGATAAATCTGTCGGTATGGGCTTTGCGGTCATATTCGTTATGACGCTTTCCTCGGCGGTGACGTGGGTGGTATATCACTTTATGCTCGTTCCGCTTGGGCTTGAATATCTGCAAACGATAGCATTTATTCTTGTAATCGCATCGCTTGTGCAGTTTATAGAAATGTTCTTGAAGAAGAACGTACCTGCGCTTTATTCATCGCTCGGTATCTTTCTGCCTCTTATTACAACAAACTGTGCGGTGCTCGGTGCGGCGCTTCTCAATATCACAAATGATTATTCGTTTATTGAGTCGGTCGTATTCGGATTTTCAGCCGCTGTCGGCTTTACTGTCGCTGTGCTGATATTTGCAGGTGTGCGCGAGAAGCTGAAATATGCGGATGTGCCCGAAGCATTCAAGGGCACGCCCATTGCGCTTATCACAGCGGGGCTTATTGCAATGGTATTTTCCGGATTTTCGGGAATCAGCTTTACATAAGGAGGTAAAAAATGAATATTTTATACGCTTTCTTATGTTTTGTGGGGCTTGGTGTGCTGTTCGGCGTGCTTTTGGCAATAGCTTCAAAGGTGTTCCATGTTGAAAGCGATCCGAGGATAGAGCAGGTACAGGAATGTCTGCCCGGTGCCAACTGCGGCGGATGCGGATTTGCAGGCTGCGGCGACCTTGCCGAAAGAATAGTAAAGGGTGAGGCTAAAACGAATGCCTGTCCCGTCGGCGGTATCGAAGCAGCAAATAAGATATCTGCAATTATGGGTGTTGAAGCTGAAGAGCCTGTAAGAATGAGGGCACAGGTTATGTGCTCCGGCGTTACGGGAAAGGCAACGAAAAAGTATATTTACGAGGGTGAGCCTGACTGTAATGCCGCTGTCAAGCTCGGCTGCGGTGACAGAATGTGCCCAAACGGCTGTGTCGGACTCGGCTCGTGTGCAAAGCACTGTAAGTTCGGTGCAATAAAGGTTGTTGACAATGTGGCAGTCGTTGATTACGAAAAGTGTACAGGCTGCGGTGTTTGCGCATCATTTTGCCCCAAGGGCATCATAAAACTTGTGCCGTTTGATTCACAGTATTATGTCGGCTGTTCGTCACTTGATAAAGGTGCAGTTACAAGAACGTACTGCGACGTCGGCTGTATCGGCTGTAAGCTGTGCGAAAAAGAGTGTGAAGCAGGAGCTATAACAGTTTCCGATAACGTTGCGAAAATAGATTATACAAAATGCACGCACTGCGGCAAGTGTGCCGATAAATGCCCGAAAAAGATAATCAAAAAAGGTAAATAACAATGGGAAAAATTATATCTCTTGCAAACCAAAAAGGCGGTGTCGGCAAATCCACCTCGGCGATAAACATCGCCGCAGGCCTCGGACAGCTGGGTAAAAGGACACTGCTTGTCGACCTTGATCCGCAGGGGAATACAACAAGCGGTGTGGGAATAAACAAAAAGCAGATAAAAACGTCTTCATACGATATACTTATATCACGTGCAGATGCGGAAAGTGCAATTGTAAAGACGAGGTTTGAAAACTTAGACATTTTGCCGTCAAACATCACTCTTGCCGGTGCTGAGTTTGAGCTTGTGGATGCCGACAACCGCGAAAACCGTTTTAAAACAGCGATGGAAAAGATATCTGATAAATATGATTACATACTCGTTGACTGCCCGCCGTCGCTCGGACTTCTGACACTTAATGCGCTTGTTGCATCAAGCGGTGTCGTTGTTCCTATGCTGTGCGAATATTTTTCACTTGAAGGGCTTACACAGCTTATGATAACGATAAGAGAGGTCAAAAAGCGCTTCAATCCCGCGCTGGACCTTTCGGGAATACTCATCACGATGTACAACGGAAGGCTTAATTTGTCCGCAGAGGTATTGCACGAGCTTAAAAAGTATTATTCCGATAAGCTTTTCAAGACGATGATACCGAGAAGTGTGCGCATTTCCGAGGCGCCCAGCTACGGCGAGCCTATACAGTATTACGACCGCCGAAGCAAAGCCGCAGAAGCCTATAACGACGTGGTAAAAGAGTTGATTTCAAGAATTTAAATTTATATTGTTCCACGTGGAACAAAACACCGACGATTACTGTTGGTGTTTTGTTTATCACATTCAACGCAAGTCCGCAATAAACGCCTTCCGTAGGGGACAAGACGCAATCACTTTGCTTTGCAAAGTGACGACGACCCGTCGATGAGGTGTCAGATTAAATGGGTTTAAAACGGGTTGTCGAGGCGCCAACCCCTACCTACAGGCATCTCCCTGAATAAAATAAACACAAACGGGTTTAAAAATGAAATGCCTTCGGCATGAAATGCGGCGGTGCCGCTTGAAATGTTTGCCTTGCAAACATGAAATGTTATTCGCTGTGCGAATATCGTTATACCGTAGGGGCGTGCATCGCACGTCCGCATACCGTAGTAGGGGTCGGCGCCCACGACGACCCGTCGATGAGGTGTCAATATTTAGATAATAGATAATAGGGAATAGATAAAAACGGGCACATGCCCGTTTTTTACATATACATCATTTCCTCGTATGAAAGGCTTCTGTGAAAGGCTTTGCTGACGGCATACCCCGCAAGGCGTGCCATTTCATCAACTGCCACGTCGCAGTCCTTCGGACAAACGTAACTGCCTTTGTCCTTGTAAGCACAGTTTATTACCGAATCAACGGTGTCTTCGGACATATTTGCGCAATTTTCAAGCGCATCACGCACAAGCGTGCGTGTGTCAATTACCGTGGGAATACCGATACAAACGGTTTTTACACCGAAAATTTTTTCAGAAAGCTCGCCTCTGTCATTTCCGACACCGCTTCCGGGGCATATACCTGTATCGGTTATCTGCACAGTCTGCGCAAGAGATGACAGATTTCTGCAAGCCAGCGCATCGATCAAAATAACCGTTGACGGCTTTACCATCTTCACAGCACCCTTTATCTGCTCCGCGGCTTCTATTCCCGTCTGGGCGATAACACCCGGTGTCAGGGCAGAAATATCGCCGAGATGTGCCGAATCGTAAATACTTCTTTCATATTCCTTTATGTGGCGTGACACGACCACATTGTGCACGGCAAGCGGCCCTATTGCATCGGCTGTTATATACCTGTTGCCGAGTCCTGCAACAAGCACGGGGGAATGTACATCGCAAAGGGAAGATATTATCTTCACAAGCTCATTTGCGGCACATTTGAATTTGTCAAAATCACTCAGCCACAGCTTGCCCGTGTGCATAGAATAGTAATTTCCGATGGGCTTTCCGAGTATCTTTTCGCCGTTTTCGTTGAATACCGAAATTTTCGTCGTTTTTATTCCGCACGATTCACTCGTTTCGTATTTGATTCCGTCGGGCTCGCCATCGTGCTGTTTTGCATATGTTTTCATATATTCATCACGAAGCTCCGATGCCATATCTGTTCTTATGTTTTTCATTTCGTTTCTCCTTTTGGATCTTGCAATCAAATAATCTGTAAAAGTGCCCTTGCAGGGTATAATTTTAAATGCGTTTGACACGGCGGGAGCAAACCCGTATGTAGGAGCAAGCTGCCGCAAATTGATAATGGACAAAAAAATAAAACTCCATACAATTCCGAAGGAATTATACGGAGTTTTTTTGTGCTTTGCTTATCTTATCATATCGAAATAAAGGGGTGAGCCGCCTGTGTGGATAAACAGTATCTTTTTACCCTTTATGCCGTGCTCGATAAGATATTTTTCAGTACCTGTATACGCTTTACCCGTGTATGTGGGGTCAAGCTCAATACCGTTTTTACGCATCATCTCAATGCAGTTGTTTCTTATCTCATCATCTGCCAAGCCGTAGCCGCCGCAAAGGTAATCTGCAGTGAAATTAAGCTCCTTTTTAACGATCTCGGGATCGGGCTTGCTGTTTTCATAGCGCGCGAAGTAGTTTGTTATATGCTCATTGAGCTTCATAACGCCTCTTTCCTGAGCTCTCGCTGTGGAAATACCGACGATAGTGGGATTGGGCGCGCCTGCCTTGCCGTAATCGGGATGGAGCATCTTGCCGATAAGAAGACCGCCTGTAGTTGTACCTGCTCCGCAAGCGGAGAATATGTAGTCGAAATGAAGCCCTGTCTGTACCATATAGTCGTAAATTTCAGAATATGTATCTCTATAGGCTGTACATTCTGCCGTTATCGCGTGAGGGTCATTTACGAAGTATGATTTTTTGCCTTCCGCGGAAAGCTTGTCCTGAAGCTGCTTGAGCACGTTGTCAACGTCAGCTTTTGCACATTCAACTATTTTTGCGCCGAAAAGCTCCGCCATTGTGCCGTTGAATGCACGTGCACAGCCGTGATCATCATCATAAACTGAGATCATATAACATTCAATTCCGAGCGCACAGCAGAGATTTGTTGTAACACGGCAAAGGTTTGACAGCTTATTTCCGTAGGTGATAAGCACGTCACAGCCCTCGTCGAGCATATCCATAATTATTTTCTGTGCAATACGCACCTTGTTTCCGCCGAATGAAAAGGGCTGAAGATCATCACGCTTGAGATAAATTTCATTTCCCGTATCGTGCAGGGGGGTTATGGGGTGTATTGGTGTTTTGCAGATAACATCGCAAAGTTTCATTTTATATTCCTTTCCGAAATTTTACAATTTCAATGTATTCAAAGTATATATCCGCCGTCAACGGTTATTGTCTGCCCTGTTATGAAATCGGCAGAGGATGAGGCTAAAAACAGCATTACTCCCGAAATATCCTCAGGTTTGCCGGCTCTTCCAAGCGGTGTTTTTCCGATTATTTCTTCCACTGCCTCGGATGAGAGCATACTGTTCATTTCCGTTTCGATAAAGCCGGGTGCAATACAGTTTACTGTCATTCCCGACGGTGCTTCCTCCTTGGCAAGTGCCTTTGTAAAGCCGATAATTGCCGCCTTTGATGCCGAGTAATGCACCTCGCACGATGCACCCGCAAGCCCCCACATAGAGGACACGTTGATTATTTTACCGCGTCTTTCCCTCAAAATCGGAAGGGCTGTGCGCGACAGCAGAAATGCGCCCTTGACGTTTACATCCATCATTCTGTCCCACATTTGTTCCGTTATGTTTTCCAAAACGGCAAATTCGGATATACCTGCGTTATTTATAAGAACATCAAGCGCTCCGAATTTATACTCACAAAGAGCAACAGCGCGGCGCACATCAGACTCGTTTGTTATATCACACGCACAGGCATATACGCTTTTGCCCTTCGCCGTCAGCTCTTCACACAGGGTAACGGCGTTTTCTCTGCTTTTGTTGTACAGCATAAAGACGTTAAATCCGCTGTTTGCAAAGGCGCGCACGGCGCATCTGCCGATGCCGCCGGAGGCGCCCGATATCATCACGGTCTTCATAATGAGCTCCGAACAGTTAATTAATTATTTATTTACATTATACCAAGCGTGAGCAGATTTATGTTGACAAAAAATCACCCAAATGTTTATTAAAACAAACTTTCAAAAAAGTAAAATTTGCTTATTTTTTAATTAATTTTGATAAAATTTTAAAAAGTTATTGACAAACACAAAAAAGTGTGGTAAAATGAACACACAAAGAAGAAGGAGGCGGTAAATTGTGAACATAAAAAAGATAATATCCGTTGTTATGATATTCGCTGTTCTCAGCACGGTGTTCGTGTCGGTTTCCGCCATCGCCGCAGATCATACGGATGTAAATGATGCAGCACAGCAGGTCGAAAACCCCCTGACCGGTGATTTTGTTTTCGGTGTATTTGTTGCCGCGGCTGTTATTGCACTCTTTATCCTGTATCTTGTAATGCGGAAAAAATACGTTAACTGAATAATAAATTCGGGATTGGCTTATTTAAGGTAAACTTTGTAGGGACGGCCATTGGTCGTCC
>JAZNEN010000208.1:0-4885 GCA_045588615.1 Eubacteriales bacterium | reverse complement strand
TATTATATATTTTATCTATTTTTTTGGATTTGTCAATACATTTAAAAACGCACAGTATGCCGTCCGGCGACTCCTCACCGCTGATTTTTTTCAAAATATCATCATCCGTCATAATAATTTCGGCAGATTGACCAATTTTTTTAAAAATACCGTCGCAAAATTCTTCATTTTTTTCTAAAAATTTTTTTGTGACAAAGATTCTTTTTGCCGTCATTTTGCACAGCGCGGCTTCCTTTGTGAGTTTTTTACCGGACACGGTGTATTCGCCGTATTCTTCCCTGTATTTTTTCTGTAAAAGCTTTGATGTGTATACTACTTTAGGGTTGCTTTTGCTCGTTATAGACTCCAAAAAAACATCCTCCCAAAAAATACTGTAGTTTATACAATACCACAGAGAAAAAATTTTTTCAAGGGCAAAAATAAATTTTAACATTTAATTACCGTATATGCTCAAACACGGTAATGCGCCCTTGACATTTCAAAATGTATGTGATAAAATACAATGGAGTTATAATATAATAAAGGATTTAAAAATATGATATCAACAAACGATGTTTCTTTACAGTACGGCGGCAGGGTGCTTTTTTCAGGTGCTGACCTTGTATTCACAAAGGGCAACTGCTACGGCATAATAGGCGCAAACGGCGCGGGAAAGTCCACATTTTTGAAAATTTTATCGGGTGAAGTAGAGCCGTCAAGCGGTACGGTATCAGTAACTCCCGGCGAAAGAATTTCAATTTTGAAGCAGGACCACTTTGCATTTGACGAATACACCGTCATAAAAACGGTGCTTAAAGGAAATCCCGAGCTTTGCGAGATAGAAGACGAAAAGGAAGCCCTTTACGCAAAGGAAGAAATGACAGACGAAGACGGTATGCGCCTTTGCGAGCTGGAAACGAGATATGCGGAGCTTGACGGATATTCCGCGGAAAGCGATGCGGAAATACTTCTCAATGCACTCGGTATTCCAAACGATCTGCACTATGCACTTATGAAGGATCTAAACGGTGACCAAAAAGTGAAAATACTGCTTGCTCAGGCACTTTTCGGAAATCCCGACATTCTTCTTATGGATGAGCCGACAAACCATCTTGATCTTAAAACGATCGCATGGCTTGAGGAATTTCTCATAGACCTGCACAGCGTTGTTATCGTCGTATCGCACGACCGTCACTTTTTAAACAACGTATGCACGCACACAGTTGACGTTGACTTCGGCAAAATAACGATGACAGTCGGCGGATATGACTTCTGGTACGAATACACACAGATACGTCAAAGACAGATGCGTGAGCAGAATAAGAAGGCGGAGCTTAAGGCGGCAGAACTCAAGGAATTTATTGCACGCTTCTCGGCAAACGCTTCAAAATCAAAGCAGGCAACAAGCAGAAAAAAACTGCTTGACTCACTTGATTTTGCCGAAATGCCCGTTTCCTCCCGCCGTTTTCCCTACGTTGCATTCAAGCCCGACAGAGAAGCGGGCAAGGATATGCTCACGGTTGACGGCATAACCGCAACGGTAGGCGGCAAAAAAGTACTTGACAATGTCAGCTTCACGCTCCGTCCGTGCGAAAAGGTTGGATTTGTCGGCGATCCTGTATCGATCACGACGCTTTTTAAGATAATCACAGGCGAGCTTACACCTGACTCTGGAACTTACAAATGGGGTGTTACTACAACGCAGGCGTATATGCCGTCTGACAACTCCGAATATTTTGACGGGCACACGGAAAACCTTATTGATTGGATAAGAAACTGCAGCGGTCTCATTTATGAAGCAGATGTCAGAAGCTGGCTCGGCAGAATGCTTTTCTCGGGAGACGAAGCACTTAAGAGTGTCGGCGTCCTCTCGGGAGGCGAGCGTGTGCGCTGTATGCTTTGCAAAATGATGCTGTCGGGTGCGAATGTGCTTATACTTGATGAGCCGACGAACCACCTCGACCTTGAATCCATAGCCGCGCTTAATGACGGACTTATAAAATATCCGCAGACCGTTCTGTTTACATCACACGACCATCAGTTTGTGCAGACCATAGCAAACAGAATAATCGATCTGACACCCGGAAGCTTCTATGACAAGGCGACAACATATGACGAATACGCATCGGAATGTCTGTAACATTGTGTGATTTTGCATATAAATATCAGTTTTTTGAGATAATCTATTGACATTTCGACAAAAAAACATATAATTAATTATATTATGTTACGCTATTAAAAATCCTGGAGTTAAAATAAAATGAAAAACGCAAACACTTTCTTTGACGGTATAGTTTCACTTGAAACGACCGTGAAATTGTGTGACGAATTTTTGGCGGCACTTGACAATCTGCATCACAAGGTTCCCAAAGAGTTTGAGCCGAGGTTGTCCGACTTCACTCCCAAAAGACACAGATACCGCACAGAAAGCTATAAATATTCTTTAGTTGGCGGTATCATAGGTGTTATTTGTGCGGCTTTACTGTTGTTTTTAGGAGAAGCATTTGAGTTTGATGCAATGCTCCCGGCGCTTATTCTCGTGCTTTTGGGTGCATCCTCAGGGCTTATTGTTATGGCATACAGACGGCAAAAGGAAAATGTCCTTGAAAAGCGTGCAATGGTGAAATACAAAAGCGCCCTTGACGATTACTATGCAAAGCACCGTACCGAATCGTTTGTCGCTTCAATGAAAAGCGCGAATATCGCCAATTATTGCTGTGACAGAATAAAGGAAACGAAGTTACAGAGCGAGGATATTCTGAAAAAAATGTACGATTTGGGAAAAATCCCGGAAAACGCACAGAACCTGAAGATAATGTGTGCAGCGCTTGTATGTGCATCAGAAAATCCGAGATCAAGAGATACCAAAAAAATACTTTCGATAATGAATGAGCATCACTATGAAAAAAGCCAGTACGAATATGTATGCACCGAATCCGCTAAAATGGTTTCGGATATATGCAGCGACATCAATACAGATGATGCTTACGATGATCTTAAACGAAATATCATAAGAATTACAGACGGCTGTAACGCTTCCAACGAGGAAATAAAAGCTAAATTTTCAATAAATTAATTCTTGAAAGGAATCTTACGATGAAAAAAGCTCTTCGATTCACATCCGCATTTCTCGCAATTATTATGCTCGTTGCGGTTCTTCCGCTTTCCGCATTCGCTTCAGAGGATGACTGTCCGATAATTTTCATTCCCGGCATTATGGGAAGCAGACTTTTCACCTCTGATAAGATATTCAACGATTTCACATGCGTTTGGGAGCCCTCTGTATTCTTCTTATCTTCGTTTGCGTCAATAATTAAAAACTGTGAGCTTCACGTTATCCCGCCTGTAAATATGAATGCAAAGGGCGCAAAAAGGGAATACGGCACATTTGATACATCAAAAACAATGGTTGATGCACTTTGTGATCAGTTTCCGGACAGAGAGGTTTATTTCTTCTCTTACGATTTCAGAAAGAGCACGGTTGATGCCGCTGAAAAGCTCAATGCTTTTATTGAAGAATCAAGCTTTGATAAGGTTGATTTTGTCGCTCACAGCATGGGCGGGCTTGTCGTTTCAAATTACGTCGGCAAGTACGGCTTTGACAAAGTAAATAAAATGATCTCCTGCGGTACACCCTATATGGGTTCTGCAACTATGCTCAATGTTTCATTCGGTAAGGATCTTCTTACAAGCGATGCTGTCGCCGACGGAATAGAAGATATGTTACTTAAGGTTGCGGATTATTTCGTTTCCGGACCTCTCGGCGTTGACAGAGAGCTTCGCACATCTCTCGTTTCCTGTGCTGAGCTTCTTCCGTTTGTACAGAGTGCCGAAAAGACACCGATGATGAAATACAAGGGTCTTTCAATGTTTATTAAGCCCTCGTTTATGTATAAGCCCGCAAGCCTTGCAGAGTATAAGATGCTTTGCAAAGACCTTTACGGTGCAAAATACGATACGGCAGCGGCTGTACAAAGTAATCTTTATAATAATGTATACCCTCAGATACTTGATTATGAGAACGCATATTTCGTTCTCGGTACGGCACAGAAGACTATCTCTTCCATCTATTACAGCGGTAAGGGCGCAAGACTCGGTGCCGATAAATTCAAAACAACTATCGGCGACGGCACGGTAACACTTGATTCGGAATCTATCCTCGGTGCCGTGTTTGAGCTTGACAGCTCACGTTATTGTATCCAGAAAACAACGCACGGCGGTACAGCAGGCCAGGACGACAGCGAAGCATCAAGAAACTGTCTTGAATATGTTATTGACATACTTAAAGACGGCGTATCCGATGTAAGATCCGCCGCGTAATATATAAAAATTAAGGACTTGTCCGACAGATCGGTACAAGTCCTTTTTCGTGCGTGTTACAAATTATTTTTTCACTTTCTTGGTCATCAGTATGACAGCCGCACCCACAGCGCTCACTGTAATTGCCGTAACGGCAATTACAACGGGTAAAAGCGATTTTTCGCCGTCACCATGCGTCAGGTCGGGTGACGTTGATGAACGGTCAATAGTGGATGCATCGGTATTATTTTGCAAGTCCCCCTCTTCACTGTCGGTATCGTGTAAGGATTCGTATACTTCAGATGTCACGGGTGGCACCGCGGAATCCTGCGGACCGAAAGTTGAGGGAGGATTTTTTTCATCAATTTCGTAAACAGCCGTAAACGATACGTTTTCTGAGGGTGTATCGCAATTACCGTCGGAAAAAAGCCCTTCGGAAACGATGATCGATACAGTTCCTTCACCCGTAAGTATCTGAAATTCTACATCCATAAGCGGAACATCGCCTTCTATTTCCGCATCGGAATAAAACATAAATCTGCAAAAGCCCTCTGTGCTTCCGTATTCGACAGTTATGCCCCCGGGTACGCACGGGGAAGTCGGAGGC
>JAZNEN010000207.1:0-6332 GCA_045588615.1 Eubacteriales bacterium | reverse complement strand
CATTTCGAGGCGGACGACACAGTGGTCGCCCCTGCAATGTGACCTATATTTTCCTTAAATAAGCCAGCCCGTTTTTATATTGATAAATTAACGATATTTTTAACCGCAAAATAAAGACGGTCCACATCGTTTTGTGTGTTAAAAACACTGAAGCTTGCACGCACGCCTCCCGCATCCGCAGTGCCGAGCAGACGGTGCGTGTCGGGCGCGCAGTGAAAGCCTCCGCGCACACATATTCCCGATCTGTCAAGGTGTCTTGCGACATCCTCGGACGAGAGTGCTTTTACATTAAAAAGCACTGTGCTTCCAACACGTCCGTTATTGTACACGGTTACCCCGTTTAAAGACGAAAGTCTGTCGCAAAGGGCAGAACAAAGAGTACTGTTTATGCTTCGCACAGTTTCCGTTTTAATGTTTTTTACATATTTTATCCCTTCGCAAAGGCCTGCAACGGCAGGAGTGGGAAGAGTTCCCGCCTCTAACCTGTCGGGTAAAAAATCGGGCATAAGCGGCTCAAATGACGCTGTGCCGTTTCCGCCTTCGGTGAACGTTCCGATGTGCCGTTCATTTACTGTTTTGGAAATGCACAAGGCGCCTGCACCCTGTATGCCCAAAAGACCCTTGTGCGACGGTACACACAGTGCATCAATACAGTCGTTTTCCATGTCCGCATCGTATACTCCCGCACTTTGTGCACAGTCCAAAATAAAGAAAATACCGTGTGAACTGCAAAATTTTCCTATCCTTTTTACAGGCATAACACACGGTATGACGTTTGACGAATGTGACAGTATGACCGCTTTCGTCCGTGGGTTCGCAAGTGACTGTATTTGCGATATTATCCCGTCATCATCTTTTGTTGAATCTATTTTTGACACGGATATATGACGTGTTTTTTTTAGCTCATAAAGCGGACGGAGCACTGAATTATGCTCCATATTACCTGTTATCACGTGGTCGCCGCTTTGTAGCAGTCCCTTTATTATCATGTTGAGTGCAGATGTTGTGTTGAGTGTGAAGACAACACGCTCAGGTGCGCCCAAATTAAAAAAGTCCGATAAAAGCGATCTGCATTCATATATTTTTTCTGCTGCGGCAAGCGACATTCTGTGGGAAGAACGCCCGGGGTTGCCGCAGTATGTTTTCATACATTTTTCCGCCTCTTTGTAAACAGAGGACGGTTTCGGAAAGGATGTGGCGGCATTGTCAAGGTAAACCATATTGACCTATCCGTCTGCTATTTCCGAATAATTTACGCCGCCAAGCCTCAGTATGCGCACAGCATCCTCAATGTCCCTTGAGTCCACCGAAATGCCGTATGCACAGCCCCTTTTCGTTTTGTCGGGCTTGAGCTTTGTTATGCGGCGTTTTATTTTATTTTTCGCCAACAGCTCCGAGCCTTTCATGGCATATGTGACAGAGCTTACGGCGATTATCTTTCTTTCCGTCAAGCCTATTTCCTCCTTTCGGCGGCGGTGAAGACCACCGCAGTACAGTATATGCACGAAAGGAAAAAGTCGGCATTATTTTGTCAGTTTTTTGGATTCAGTTCGACGTATTCAAATCCTTCTGCCGGAGACGGCGCACGTTTTGTTGTTCTTTTCATTGGATCGTAAATAAACCTGCGGCACTTGTATGCTGCGTGTACGATGCCGTTTTTGGAGCATACAAGAAAATCCTTGTCGTGCGTACTGCGCGAACATTCGCAAAATGCACATATCTTTTCGATTTCTTTGTTATTTTTCATATCTTATCTTCCTTTTTATTGTAGTTATATTATACATCATTTTTCTTCAAATGTCTACATTTTATCCGAAAATAATACCGTAAACAATGTATGAAATGAAAAAGGAAAAGGCGCTTTGAATACATTTGCCCGTCACAAATCGCATCGCCGAAAGCCCTGCATATTTGCAAACGGAGATGACCTGCATATGCGCACACACACCCGAAAAGGATACGGCGGCGCACAAAAGGGAGAAAAACATTCGCCCTGATAAAACTGTACCGAGTGTGCCTATGTTAAATATGCCCGTTGTTATTTCCGAAAAAAGGAAGACGAGGGGCAGTACAAATGACGGTAAAAATGGAGCAAATACTTTTAAAAATTCACACACCACAGAAAAAAATATGACATATCCGCAAAGAGACATAACGGATAAAACGGTTTCGTGAATTGACTCCGTAAATACATCGTAAAACGGTTTTTGCGAAATTTCGGTTGGTCTTGATGAAAGACCGATTTTTGACACAACAGCATATAAAACCGCAGAAAAGGCGCATATCACATACACAAGTATACCTGTCTGCGTGCTTTTTGTGCAGTATACCCCCACAAATCCTATTACAAATGTAGGTGTCATTCCGTTGGTAACGGCACATAATACCTCAGCTGTGTGTTTGTCCAGCCTTCCGTTTTTGTACATTTCAGAACACATATTTGCCCCCGTCGGAAAACCGCAGAGAAGCCCTGTTGTAATTATGCCCAAGTGCCCTACGCACCCTGATTTTACAAGCATTTTGCACACCGCCGCGTACGGAAAAACAGCAGGGATGATACCGTACAGACAAAATGAAATACCTTTTTGTGCACCCGATGCGCAGGCATCACGCTCAAATATAAAGACAAACGCACAGAAAAGAAGTATATAAAACGAAAGACAGTTTTTTCTTTTAACGGCTTCCACGGTATGCAAGCACCTCCCGAATGTAATAATATTTCCCCGTTTAAAATATTATTACACAGAATAAAATAGAAGGGGTATCGAATGAAAAAGGCAAAAATACATACTTCATCACAGCCGTCTGTCGTTATAAACGGTGACGGTGAGGTGATACTTGAGGGGAAATTCAAGCTTCTTGACTATTCATCCGCACGTGTTGTGCTTGATCTGAAGCACAAGGGGCGGTGTGCGGTCGTCGAAGGGGATAATTTAAGGCTGTGTGTTCTGGCGGAAAATGTCGTATCGGTCACGGGAAAAATATCTTCCTTTTCATACGCACATTCGGGGGATGAAAAATGAACGGTATTCTGAATTTTTTTATCGGTTATTCCGAGTATGTGTGCGCAGAAGAACGCGCAGGTGAAGTTCTTTCCTTGCTTATTGAAGGTAAAATCCCGTTTTTCGGTGAATATTCTGACGGCGAAAGCGTACATTTCCGTGTGCTTAAGACGTATGAAAAAAATATTCCCTCCGCCGATGAGCTTACAAAAGTCAAGACGGACGGCTTTTTGTACCGCTTGGGCAAATATAAAAACAGAACGGGTATCGCAGTCGGTGCTTTGGTTTGTATTTTCTGTGTGTGGTTTTCATCAAATTTTGTGTGGGATATCGTTGTCCAGGATAAAGAAAACGAAGAAAAAATACTTGCTATCCTCGAAGAAGCGGGCCTGAAAACGGGTGTGTATATCCCGAATGCCAACGAGGAAATAGTGGAGATAAAGGCGCTTTTAAATACGGATGAGTTTTCGTATATCTCCGTTACATTCGACGGCACGGTGGCATATATACAAACGGAAAAGCGGACGGCGGGCGTGATTCCCGATGACAGCACAAGCCCGTCCAATCTTGTCGCGGAGACGGACGGTGTAATTATAAGGTATGAGGTATATTCGGGGGATGCGGTATGCTCCGTCGGGCAGACCGTTGAAAAAGGACAGCTTCTGATATCGGGCTTTGACGAAACACGACACAGCGGTACGCGTGTTGTACGTGCAAAGGGCGCTGTTTATGCAGAAGTCGAGGAAAGCTTTTCTGTGTGCTGTCCGACCGAAAGCACGGAAAAGGTGTACACGGGCAGAACGTACACAAGAAAGAAAATTTCCGTTTGCGGATTTGATTGGAACCTCGGCAAAATCGAGGATTTCGCACTGTGCGATGCACAAACAAGCAAAAGAAAAGTCACCGTTTTTGATAAAATAACGCTTCCCGTATACGTAACCGAAACGGTTTATTATGAATATGAGATGCAAAGCCGCACATTGACAAAGGAAGAGGCTGAGCACAAGGCGAAAATGATGTATCTTAAGAAGCTTGATGAGATAAGCTCAGGCGATATTTTGTACCGTGACGTAAAGAAAACGTGTACCGATGATGAAGTGCGTATATCGTGCACGCTCGGTATGGTGAAAAATATTGCAAAAGAGGAGAAGATAGGGCTTCCGATCGGATTTCATTCCGAGGGCTAAAATAACGAGGATTATTCGCATAAACACTTGCATTTTATATTATAATATGCTATTATAAAATATAATCTTAATACAGTTGGGAAAAATATGCAGGAAAAAATAATTTTAACCGATACAGCAGAGCAGACGTCAAAGCTTTTCGGCGTATGCGACAGCAATATTTCACGCATAGAAGAAGCATTCGGCGTGAGCGTGACAAACAGAGAGACTGATAAAACGTGCGGTGATGCCGTTATTATAAGAGGAGACAGCACAGGCGTCGAAAAGGCTTCGTACGTTATTGAGTATCTTTTGCGTGTGTCGAGGCTCAATGACAACATAACGGAGCAAAATGTGGATTATGCCATATCGATGACCTCCGACGGCAACGAAAAGGAGCTTGACAGCCTTGATGACGACTGTATCTGTATTACTACACGCGGTAAGCCTATAAAGGCGAAGACTGTCGGACAGAAAAAATATGTCGATGCGATAAAAAACAATACCGTTGTTATGGGTGTCGGTCCTGCAGGAACGGGCAAGACGTTTCTTGCCGTTGCTATGGCGACAAAGGCGCTTCGGGCAAAGGAGATAAACAGAATAATTTTAACACGTCCGGCGGTTGAGGCGGGTGAAAAGCTCGGTTTTTTACCGGGTGACTTGCAAAATAAAATAGACCCGTACCTGCGCCCGTTATATGACGCTATGTTTGAAATGCTCGGTGCCGAAGCATACAACAAGTACCTTGAAAAGGGAACTATCGAAATTGTCCCTCTTGCCTATATGAGAGGACGGACGCTTGATGACTCGTTCATAATTCTTGACGAAGCGCAAAATACGACACCTGAACAGATGAAGATGTTTTTAACGCGTCTCGGCTTTAATTCAAAAGCGATAGTCACGGGCGATATAACACAGACAGACCTTCCAAACGGTGCAAAAAGCGGACTGAAAGAGGCGATAAAAATACTTGACGGTGTGGAAGATATCGCCATACACCGCTTTACCGAAAAGGATGTTGTGCGCCACAAGCTTGTACAGCGCATAATACTTGCCTACGAAAAATATGAAAAGAGCAAGGCAGAAAGCGTGAACCGAGGCAGCAAATACACAAGGGTAAAAAGGAAAGAACAGTGAGAACGAAAATATTTATTGAAAACAGACAGAACAGACTCCCCGTAACAAAGGATCTGCGTCTTATGATACGTGCCGCAGTTGAGGCAACACTCATATTTGAAGATATTGAAAGACCTGCGGAGGTGTCTGTGTCTGTTGTGGGCGCGGATGAGATAAGAACGCTCAACCGTGAGCACAGAAATATCGACAAAGAAACAGATGTTTTATCATTCCCGATGTATGACGGAGAATATGAGGAATACGACCTGTCCTCGGGCAGGCTCAATCTCGGTGACATCGTTATTTGCGCGGAAGTTGCGGCGAAGCAAGCGCGCGAGCTTGAACATTCCGTGGGTGAGGAAATTGCATTTTTGTGCATACACTCAACTCTTCATCTGCTCGGATACGATCACGAAACGTCCGAAAAAGATGAAGAGGATATGTTCGCACGCCAGAGAGTTATAAAAGAGTATATGTTCGGTTAACAGAGGGAAAAAATGAAAAAATCAGGATTTATAACGATAATAGGAAAGCCCAATGTGGGCAAATCAACGCTTTTGAATACACTTCTGGGCGAAAAAATAGCAATAGTTTCAAGCAAGCCCCAAACGACAAGAACACGTATAACGGGTATTTTGACAAAGGACGAAACACAGTTTGTCTTTCTCGATACCCCCGGTGTTCACAAGGCAAAAACACGTCTCGGCGACATAATGGTCAAAAATGCCGTTGGGTCTATCACAGGCTCAAACTGCATACTTTTTATGACAGAGGCGGGAAGAAGCCCTGACAAAACGGAGCTTATGCTCGTTGAAAGATTCAAAAAACAGAGAATACCCGTAGTACTTGTAATAAATAAGGTCGATGCGATTAACAAGGAAAAAGTAGGACAGGCGATAATTGAATATTCAGCCCTTATGGACTTTGCCGATGTTATACCAATATCGGCACTTAAGGCTGACGGTGTGGACATTATCCTGTCTGTGGCTGAAAAATTTATGACGGAGGAGCGTTGGTTCTTCCCCGATGATATGATAACAGACCAGCC
>JAZNEN010000206.1:0-2934 GCA_045588615.1 Eubacteriales bacterium | reverse complement strand
CGCTTGGCCTCCGACTTGGAGTATTGATAGATGAACAACAGGAATGTGCTCAGCGTTATCAGATCCTATGTGATAACAATGTGGATTATCTGATATTGGAACATAAAAGTGCAGATTACTCGTACACGGGTAAAGTATTCTGTTATTATGTATTCAGGAGGGAAATATAATGAAACAACTTTTTGCAATTCTGCTGTTGTCCGCAATGGTGTTATCATCCTGCGGCGATGTTTCACGGCAAGGGGGCGAAGAATCTTCTGTCGATGTGGTCTCTGTTGAAACTACCGCTTCTATTGAGGAAATGCAAATCCGCTCGGTTGATGATATGACGGAAATAGACGGCGTGCTGTCGGTTACAAAAATAACGGAATATTGTACTGCCGACGAGTCTGCATATAAAATCAATTTTGAAATTGACGGCTTGAAAAGGTACGCCGAAATTGCATTGCCAAATGATTATGACAAAAAAGTGTATCCGTCCGTATTGTATTTTCCTGATATAGGCTACGAAGTTAAGTATCTTATAGACAATTTTGCAAAAAAGGATGTTATCGCGATACGCCTGTTCTCTCGCGGTTCTAAAGGAAATGAAGGAACAAGGGATTTCTGCGGCGAGGATTTTTCAGACGCTAAAAAACTGCTTGCTATATGCAACAGTTGCGGATTTTTGTCAAATGGTGGAATTTTCACCGCAGGTGCTGCTACCGGTTCAACCCCAGCGCTAAAGCTGGCTGCTGAATATCCGGAATCAATTTCCGGATGTGCAGTAGTAGACGCAATCTGGGACTACGAAGCTTTTGCAGAAGAACGTGGAGAAGACGTGAAATCTATGTTCCTCACCTATATTGGATGCGGTGAAGATGAATTGTCGGCTGAGCTTGAAAAGCGTTCCCCGAAAAGCTTTTATAAAGGAATCACTGCTCCCGTGATGATGTTTTGCTACGAAGAATCTCCCTTTGTCTCAAAAAATCAGTCGGATATGCTGAAAGAATTGCTTGATGGTAATGGCTGTGATACTGAAATTCAATATCTTGCCCCCGCATCATCTGATTTTAACGGTACCGCTTTTATGAAACTGATCCCTTGGATCAAGAACATATCGAAAAATCTAAAATGAAACGCATATTAAGCTTGATACTTATTGCGATAATTCCTTTTGTGATGATGTCTTGCGGTGCGGAAGATGTTCAAAATCCGTACTATTTCTTCGTTTATAACAGCAATAAAATAACGGATGAAGATTTCTCTGCTATATGTGGATTGCATAAGCTATATCCCAATCATGAAATTGTAATGTTGGACGTTAGCGGTCTTACAAGTGCAAGCGAAGTGTATGTTTTGCTTAAATCGGAACGCGACGCGCGTGCCAAGGATCCATCTGGTATACAGATTTTAGGTAATGTAAGTGCTGTTCCAACGTTTATTCACAGGTATGAAATCGAACCCTTTACAACATCTGAAATGTCAGAAATGTTGTTGTACGACAATTTTGTTTCGGATTATTTTTATACTAATTTTGATAACAATTCTGATGAACTTAATGCAATCAGTCCGTATCAGTTATATGTAAAATTAAGTAAGATAAATATTATCCCGAAGTGGCCCGTAGTACGATTGCCGTTGTTCCTTGGACAGTATTCGAATTTTGCCGCTAAATATCGGGAATATCTATCCATCCTTGCGGAGCGGGAGTCTATCAACATAAGTATTGCATCACCAATTTTCCCTGTAGGTTGGTATTCTGTTGCCATAGACGATACCGGTTATTTTCTCATGCGTGCTCGCGATGAATGGGGAATTGTTGATAATTTGCAAATGTACGGCACTACAAGAGGTGTATACGCTTCCACGTTGCCGCTTAATGGAAGTTGCAATGCAGAGGAATGGGCACATTTAACAGAAGCGAATATCTGTGAGATATATCATGACAGCCACGCCGAAAAAAACGCGCTTTTTCAAACCATATTTGATGGGCACACCAAGGACGAATATCACTGTGAAGCAATCTTAGAATCGAAA
This sequence comes from Eubacteriales bacterium, assembly GCA_045588615.1. Classification (GTDB taxonomy): domain Bacteria; phylum Bacillota; class Clostridia; order Oscillospirales; family CAG-272; genus RGIG7213. The sequence continues at coordinate 915 of JAZNEN010000206.1, read as the reverse complement.
TCCATCAATGCTGTTTTAAACGGGACCCCCTACTTGTTAAATACCTTCGGATGTGAGCCGGCGAAAGATATGACATCTAATATCATTACAACCGCACTTAACGGTCGTTGTGTGGGCGCTATCGCTTCAACTACGCTGGTGAACAATGTAGATATTGACTGTATGATGCCGATGGAAGATTACGATGCAGGGTATACTAAGTACTCTTTGCTGTATGAGTACCTGCTCGCCAAGAGCAGCGGAGCAACTCGCACCGAAGCGTTTCACGCCGGACAACTGCAAGTTTCGGTGTCATTGACAGAAAATACCAACACTGTGCCCCCGCACAGCCTTCAGACAAATTTATGTAATCTGCTTGGAATACAAATTTTTGGTATATTAGACCCTTGATGTAACCTGTTCCGCTGTATAAAAATTAGAGCGTGTTATCAGCAATAAGAAACAATTAAAGCACCGCCGGGAGCGACCAAACGGTTACTCTCAGCGGTTTTCTTTGTCGGGGTCCCCAAGAAGCCGTCAGACTTCTTGGGTTGGTTTTTATGCGTAGCAATGGTTGACGGTTACAGGGCGAAGGCGTCGGTTAGTCCGCTGAGGCGGGTGGTGTCTTTTTTGACGTAGTACAACTCGGTTATTTGGGAGGTGCTGTGACCGAGGATGTCGGCTACTTGTTTGGGCGTTAGGGATATGATCGTGCCATCGGGCTGTTTGATTCCGTTTACAAGGTTCGTAGCGAAAGTGTGACGTAGTGAGTGCATCCCACGGTGTTCGAGCCCTGCACCGTCTAACAGTCGGTAATAACGCCGCCTGAAGCGTTCGGGGTTTAAGTGTTCACCGTTTCTGTCCGGAATAAGAGGGAAGTCCTCGCCCAGATATATCTCCTCGCGCATCTCCTTTATGGCTTGTATTGCCGTGTCA
>JAZNEN010000205.1:0-4349 GCA_045588615.1 Eubacteriales bacterium | reverse complement strand
ATATACTAAAAGCGGGAGTGCAATGCACTCCCCTACAGCTACAGAATAAATATTCAAAAAGTACACGGGGCGACTTATTTTGGAAGTTATTTCCATAAATGAGCCACCCCCATTTATTTTTATTCTTTCTTCCGCGGTTGTAAAACCATTTCAGCCAATAATTCCCTATGTTATCAAGACTATCTTCCAAGCTTTTTAAAAAATTATTCTTTATATCAATCTTATTCCCAAAATTCAAGCACGCAATCATTGGTGCTGTCCGCACTTATCGGTATTTCAAGCGTAGCTTTTATTGTGTGATCGTACGGAATTTCCATATTCGACGCATATCCTCTTTCCCATCCATACGGTAAATCTTTCGTCGGGAACATATAAAAGACCTTTAAATCATGTTCTCCGTATTTTTCGTATAAATTTCCTTTGTCCGGATTTTCAGTCGGCACATTTCGCATTTCACCGAGAAAATCTTCGGTGATAAGACTTTTCACTTTATCTTCAACTGACATTTCATCTTTCTTTTCGTTCACCATAACGTACACTTCGAACATATCGTAGTCTGTAAATGTACTCATAGCGTACCGATCGTAGACAACATAATACGAAAGCTTCGAAAGCTCGTTAAGCCTTATAAGAGAGCTTATCCAGGGAATGCCGATCAAAACCGTACCGTAGGCCAAAAGAACGGCAATACAGATAATTTTGACTAAAATCTCTTTTTTACAAAAACGTTCCACTATAAATCCTCCTCACATTTGTAACAGCTTTTATATAACGCATATTTCTTACAGAAATATACTTTATGCATACTTTATTCAAGATGATGCCGTATTTTAAAATCCATTTATATTCATTCACCACGGGGATACATATTCAAACGGTTTGAAAACATTTGAAACAACTGTATTATCAGTTATTTTTATAGATTTATTGAAAAATAATTTCATATATACGATTATTCTTCGGAAAATTCATTAATAAGATTATCAAACTTTTCTTCTTCCTGACAACTTCTGAAAAGAAAATACACCGTGCCGTCTTTTACGTATTCCGCAGTGTAATTGCAGATCATTTCGTAGGAACCGTCTTTGTAATTTATTTTCACGGCATTGCCGTATATTTTCGTCGGATCTCCGAAATACTTACTGAATTTAATTTCTTGAAACCGTTTTAAAAAGTCTTCTTCTTTATCTTCTGATAAAGTTTTTACAACAGTAAAATCAAGACTGCTTTCAGCAGAAACAATCTCTATACTTTCGATTTCAGTTTCGGATATCTTAAACGGATACGGTCCTGCTTGGCAAGAAAAAAGGCTCAACGCAACGATGAAAATCAATGTAGTGGACAGTATTTTTTTCATATTCGATGCTTTCATTTATTTTTTCTCCTTACTGTCATATTTTGTATACACAAGACTCCCATTGATCTTATCGAATTTTATGTCGGAGCAGCTAACATAGTCAAACAGAGAAAATTGCCAATCCTTCGGATATGTATCGAGATATCTGAATATTTTATGCATTATTTCGCCTTGCTGTTCGTCAGTTCCGCCATCAAAGCGAATGACAAATGCGCTTGTGAAGAAATTATCGCTTACTGTTTTTCTGACGAGATAAACATCCTGAATGATATTCTCACCGACCGAAAGAATGTAACTGAGTATTTCATCTAACATTTCGTCCGGCATATCGTCCTTTGACAGGTTGTCTTTATTTGAAATGAAATTAGCCTGCGAAAACTCATCTTTATCCCTTTGTGCAAGCTGTTCTGCCTTTTTTCTGTACTCCATAAGCTCAGCTTCCATGCCCGTCATGCAGTAAAATGCGCCTATCTGGTCAAGTCCCGCTTCCAAATAATTGTGGTTTTTTTCTATAGCTGTGTAAATAAGATCTGCACCGTCCTTATCATATCGGTGTATCATCGCACACCCCTTCATAAAATACGCATGGGGTGAGGACATACAGTCAAGCTCCTCAATTGCACGGTCACACAAAGCTTCCGCTTCTTTATTTCTGCCAAGCTGTCTGAGATCGGAAACGATATCGGCATATTCTTCGGCAACGACAGGCTTGCCTTCTTCTTCCCATCTTGTTACACGCTGTAAAGGTTCAAGATAGCTTTCTTTGCGGTATTCATCATACGAATCATATGATTCGTACATTTTTTTATCAGCAAAATCAAGTGCCTTTTCTACCTCGTCACGATACTGCGCACTGCTTTTATCCTCAATACATTCCGCTTTTTCAATACCGAGTGTTTCAAGACGCATTTTTAAAGTAGGGTGTGTCGCGTTATTAGCCAATATTTCACGCTGAACCATGGAATCCCACACTTCTCGGCGTGCTTCTATGGCTTTTTTGAAACGCTCGATATGCCTTCTCAGATAGTGCGGATCGGGAATTTCCGGTGCATAAAACGGTTCTTCATCCTCAACACCGCTTTCCCATTGGTATTTATCCTCATAACCGGTTTTTAAAAGTGCAGAGGCAGACGCCTTTATATTTCCGTGCTTCGCCATGTCAGCATCTGCAAGCATCTCCTTATAGACCGATGTTGCATACTGATACGTCATGTGATTGAACATATACCAGACATCAAAGAACGAAAACAGCTTTCCGATGATAAACAGACGTCCTTCGCCGCTGTCATTGTAAGAGGCAAGCCATGAGCCGTAATAAAGTTCCTTATCCCCTTCACGGTTTACATCCGAACAATGTGAAAATTCGTGAAGGAACACGCTGTATAATTCTTCTTCCGAAAGTATACTGAGCAAAACTATTCCGAGCTGTAAATAATAATTGTCTTTATCCCTTACAATACTTGCACTGCAGTTTGAAGAAAGAACTATAACGATATTTTTCCTACACCCCAAAGCATCCGCCGCAGATCTTGCGATACTGTATATTTTCGGGTATTCATCGGGCTTTAAAACGGGTATTTCATCATTTAAAACGATGGGCACCATCTTAGGTATACGTGTACAAACGATATAAAATAACAGCCATGAATAAGCCGCATAAATGTTCATGACGGTAAGGGTGCCCTCCGTAGCATAGGACATACCGCTGAAAAAAGCGATGCCCGCTGCAGCAAGTGCCAGAAGCACCGTATAACACATTGTAATGCGCCGTATCTGCTGCAATTTTTCAAGCAATGTCACGGAAGTTTCTTCGGCATCGTTGCGGTGGCGCAGCATATATCCGTGCATATCCGCTACCTTCGTGTTATTTAATTTCTTTACATACACCTTTGAAAAGACCATACTGACAATAAATGTCGCAACAGGAAACAGTAAAAGCGTCAGAAATATCGATGCAAGTGTTTCCGTCTGCGGTATTTTATAAAACACTATACCGAGCAAGAAAAACAACAGCATTAAAGCGAATGAGATAATATGTTTTCCGTATTTTTTCATAAATGCACTCCTTGGTTGTCATTGCATATATATCATACCATAAAAGCAAGCTGTTTTCAAGTCTGAAATAAACTGTTACAGCATTCTGTTTTTACAAAAAAGCACTTGACAAAATATTTTCCTCGGTGTATAATGTTGTCAATATATGAAACCTTTGATTAAGATTAGTAGTTTTCCGTAAAGCTTTCAGAGAGTGGCAGGGGGTGCGATGCCATAGTGAAGCGGTCAATGAATGGACTTATGAGGGCGGCAGGAAAACGAAAGTGAGTAATGGCCGACGGAGATTCACCGTTATATGAATGCGTACATCGAGCGTGTACGGCAAAGTGAACGGATAACCGTTAATTTAGGTGGCACCGCAGGAATTTTATTCTTGTCCTATGATAGGACAGGAATTTTTTATTTTGAGAGGTTGCAGAGATGTTTATACTGTCAAAACGATGGCGTGAGTGATTTTTAATCATCTATTACAAATTAAACTGTTAAAAGACGGTTAACTTTAGTTTTATCGATGAAGTTTAAGACACCTCATCCGTCGGCACGAGCTTCACTCGATGCCGCCACCTTCTCCCGCCGGAGAAGACTTAAATATAATAAATAGGAGAAAAAACGATGGAAAAGAAAACCTACAAGGATTTTGTAACATATTCAAAAGAATTCCCCACAAAGGACGGACGCTTCGGACGCTACGGCGGTGCGTACCTTCCCCCTGAGCTTGAGCCTGCGTTCAAGGAAATAGGCGACGCATATCAGGCTATCTGCCACAGCGCAAAGTTCATCAATGAGCTTCGCCGTATCCGCAAGGAATTTCAGGGCAGACCCACACCCGTTTACCACTGCGAAAGACTTTCAAACAAGATCGGTAACTGCCAGATATACTTGAAGCGCGAGGATCTTAACCACACAGGTGCGCACAAGCTCAACCACTGTATGGGTG
>JAZNEN010000204.1:0-6991 GCA_045588615.1 Eubacteriales bacterium | reverse complement strand
GAGGGATTCGAACCCTCGTGCGCGTGAGCGCAAACTGATTTCGAGTCAGCCCCGTTATGACCACTTCGATACCTCTCCGTGTAAAAAATATTCAGTTTTTGGAGAAAACAACATGATTTCGAGTCAGCCCCGTTATGTCCTGTTGCGTTGCCCGAAATTTTCTACTTGCTATTCGCTTCGCAAAATTTCGACCGCTGCCACTCCTTTTTGCTCCCTTCATCCGCCACCGGCGGCGGTCGCAAACGTCCCCACTTCGATATCTCTCCGTATTTGGTTGTATTTGAATTTTGCAAGGCTTTTGCAAGGCCGAAGTTGAAATGCTATCATCCAAAATTCAAGAAAAATGTAAGCATAGCCCAAGCGCAAGCGCTTGCGCGCGAGATATTGCGAGAAAACAAGAGCTTTCGAGGGTTGCAGAGTGGTAAGCCCCTTTACCTTTCGATAAGCCCCTGACACAACTTACAAAGCCACACTTCTCGGTTTTTAACCGACCTTGACAGTATATCATACATTTTCAGAAAAATCAAGTGTTATTTTGCATTATTTTTGATATTGTCAAAAATATTTTGTAAGAATCGAATATACGGTGTTACAAAAAACATTAAAGATTCAAATGCTCAATATTTAAAATAAGATATTGAAAAGTCACATAGGATATGATATAATAACTGTGTATAATTTAAAGAAAGGCGTATAATATGAGAAAATTATCGGAATATATTGAGATCGGTAGAATCAACAACACGCACGGGATTCACGGCGAAATGAAGGTTGAAGTATGGTCTGACGATATAAATGAATTTCTTTCACTTTCTTCGGTCTACAACGAGAAAGGCGAAGAAATAAAAATAGAGTCCTCACGCAGAGCTGACAGACTTGCCGTTGTAAAATTTGAAAACATTTCAAATCCCGAACAAGGGGCAAAATTAAAGGGCAGATATATTTATGCGAAAAGAAGCGATTTGAAATTGCCCGAGGGCAGATATTATATTGCCGACCTTATGGGCATTCCGGTTTTTGACTTTGAAACAAACGAAAAGATAGGAGAGGTTTGTGACATACTTGAAAAGCCTGCTTCGTTTGTATACACCGTAAAAACCGAAAACGGCGAATTTATGGTGCCTGATGTTAAAGAATTCATCAAAAAGGTCGATATAAATGAGGGGATATACATAAAGGTTATTCCCGGACTTATCGACTGACAGGTAGATAAAATGCGAATAGATATAATGACACTTTTTCCGGAGGTGCTTGACGCATTTCTTTCCGAAAGCATTATAGGTTGTGCACGTGCATCGGGTGCGGTGGAAATAAATTTTCATAATATAAGAGATTATTCCGAGGACAAGCACAGACGTGTTGACGACACACCTTACGGCGGCGGGATGGGCATGCTTATGGCAGCCCCTCCGATCTATAACTGCTTCGAGGCAATAACAAAAGACCGTCCCTATGAAAAACGTCACGTTGTTTATATGTCACCCGGCGGTAAAACACTTGACCACGCAAAGGTAAAAGAGCTTGCGGAATTTGAAAATCTCATTATCCTTTGCGGTCATTACGAGGGGGTCGACCAGCGCATAATTGACGAAATAATCGACGAGGAAATATCCATCGGCGACTATGTTTTAACGGGCGGTGAGCTTCCTGCCTGTGTTTTGACAGACTGCGTATGCAGACTTTTGCCCGGTGTATTGTCCGATTCAGCATGCTTTGAGGACGAAAGCTTTGCTACAGGTATGCTTGAATATCCGCAATACACGCGTCCGTTTGAATTTCACGGTGTAACAGTACCGGAAGTGCTTATTTCGGGCAACCACGCAAAGATTGCAGAATTCAGACGGAATAAATCATATGAAAAAACATTAAAAGTTCGTCCGGATCTACTTCAAAACAAAAAGGATTAAAAAATGAAAAATATCAAGAAAAAGAAAAGCGGTGGATACGGTATTATAATGACCTTACTTTTCACCCTTTACGCATTTCTTGCAGAAAAAGCAAAAAACAGTATAACGGCAAAGATTTTTAACACAGATGAAAACGCCAAACCTAAAAGCGGAATATCCGTTTTCTTTAACAATCTTTTTCCGAAGGAAACACTTTTAAAAATGCGCAGGCGCATATCGTCCGTTTTATGTCATAATCCGATACAGGCATATATGCAAAAGATATTTGATGCTCTTTTTTCCTGCAGAAGCAGAGATTACGGAATATTTTTGCTTTCATTCGGTCTATACTCCATACTCGGAAGCGTTGTCGGAAAATATTTTTTATCCGTAGATGAACAAGGACCTTTTTCGGTGGCCATAGCAGTCGGCTGCATCGTTTTTTCTTTCGTTTTGTTGAGAGAGCGCCGCGCAATAGGTACATTTGCACTTGAAAATATAATTTTGCATTTCATCTTTTTCGATCTTCTCGGTGTGAGAAAATACGACATTCCGAAAGAAGTCCGGCATGCGCCGGCAGGTCTTGCGCTGCTGTTGGGTATGGGGCTCGGACTTATGTCGTTCGTTACAAATATATCTGTGATAGTATTCGGAATTTTGTTTCTTGCCCTTGCATTCTGGATATTCCGTATTCCCGAAGCAGGTGTTGTAACAATATTCTTTGTGTTTTTCCTTTTTGATATAAAGTATACTGCCATAGCTGTGCTTCTGACATTACTGTCGTATCTTTCCAAGCTTTTGCAAATGAAACGCACGGGAAAATTCGGATATATAGATTTTTGGGTCATTCTTTTTTCAGCTGTATTTTTCTTCTCGGAGCTTACATCAGACAAAAGTGCATCGATGCAAATGTTTATTTCGTCATTTTTCATTCTTGCCTTTTTCCTTACAAAAAATCTTATAAGAACATTCGAGTGGATAAAGCGTTGTTTTATGGCGTGCGTATTTTCGCTCACCTGTGTTTCGCTTAACGCTTTGTTTCAGGCAGTCACATGCCATCACGGCGGTATTGTAAAATCACTTTTATATGCAGCTGAAAACGGTGTAAATTCATTTTTTGAAACAACAGAGCATCTTGCGCTTTATCTGCTTTGCATAATTCCCTTCTCCGCTGTGACTTTATACAACAGAAAAAATATTTCAGAAAAGCGCACATCGTCATTTGTATTCTTTATCGCTGTAATATCCCTTATGTTTACAGTATCATACGGTGCGTACTTTGCTGCTTTTCTCACATTTTACATCTTCCTTGTCATATATAGCAAAAAAACATTTGCTTACGCTTTTGTTTCGGTTTTGCCCGTCATCACGGTTTATTCTATAGCATCACAGTTTGAAAGAACTTCTTTGTTCAACATTTCCAGCGATACAAAGCTTATATCCGATGCTTTTACACAGTCTTTGCAAACAACACTTAAATACCCGTTAAGCGGTATCGGCGTCAGCACCCAAAGAGATATTTTTACACCGTTTTACACAGCGCTTTCCTCTGAGCTTGGCATACCGTGCCTTATCGTCTTTATTATAATTGCATTTATGTTCATAAGAAAGTGTGTATCTTATCTGTGCTTTAAGCGTGAATACGGTAAATACAATTACTATATTTCCGCACCTCTCGCATCGTGTTTCGCCTTGCTTATACACGGATTTTATTCATCTTCTATGCTTTCTCCTGCGGGAATACTGCTTTTGTTTATGACGATGGGTATGGGATTGGGAATCTGTGATTACGTTTTGTGTGAAAACGAAACACTTACAGAATACGGAAGGAGCGAATAATATGAAGAAATACACATTCAATATATTCGATATTTCTGTGATAGCAGTAATTTCCGTACTTGTTCTTTTCCAGATATGCGTATATGCAAATTTACCGAAAGAAAACGGAAGTGTATTTTACACCGTGTCTGTCAATGACATTGACGAGTATACCGCATATGCTTTTGAGGAAGGACGCAATGTTTTCTGCGAAAACGGAAAGATCATAGGAACGGTACAAAATGTTGAAATTTCCAAAAAATCAAATACATTTATTGACAGCCGAGGCAATTCAGACACAGTTGAATACGACGGGATGTACACAGTAACACTCAAAATAGCGTCAGAGGCTGTCCGCAGTAAAAACAGCATAAGCGCAAACGGTGAAACGATCGCAACGGGCAGAAAAATATCCTTCACATCAAACGGTGCAAAGGCTGTCGGGATTTGTTCCGAGGTCAATTTTGCATATTATGACGGAGGCAAAAAATAATGGAAAGAAAATATAATTTCAATATATACGACATTATAATAATTATAACGGTAGTTCTCTGTATTTTGGGTATAATATACAGGGGTACGTTATCTGACGGCATTTCGAAAACCGTATATAATGACACGGCTGAGATCTCATTTGTCATTAAAGAAACTGACGGAAATTTTATTTCCGCAATAAAACCGGGAGATAAATTTTACTTTAAAAACGGTGCCGAGTTCGGAACCCTCTTGGAAGGATATTCTTACAAAAACACCGAAACATACGTTGCAAACGAAGAAGGAACTTTCGAAAAAACAGAAAATACTGAAAAATTCGATCTTGCGGGACGTTTCATATCAAACGGGAGGTTTACAAGCAACGGTTTTCTTTGCGGTGTAGAGAAAGTATTTATCAATTCTGAAATAGAATTACATTCCTCTGATGCTGTGTGCATCATAAAGGTTACGGAAGTTAAGAACACTTTGGATGGTAGCAACGTACAATAATGGTATATTATTCCTTTTAACAACCTTTAAAGTGAAAAAAATCTTAAAAAAAACGAAAATAATGCGAAATAAGTATTGATTTTTCTGATATAATTTGATATAATTACGAAAAATGATAATTTATTTAAATATGTTAAAAACAAACGCATATTCTGAACAGGAGTTAAAGTTATGATATCTCGTGATATTACAGTACGTATTTGTGTAGGTCTGCACGCGCGTCCCGCAACATTTTTTATTCAAAAGGCTAATTCATACAAGTGCTCAATTTGGGTTGAGAAGGATGAACGCCGTGTAAACGCAAAGAGTTTGCTTGGTGTGCTTTCTCTCGGCATCACAAAGGATTCCGTTATAACTCTTATTGCGGACGGTGCTGATGAGGTTGAAGCGCTTAACGGTCTTGAGGAGCTTATTGAAAGCGGTCTTTCCGACTGATTCGGTATTGTGAATTTACAGGCGAAAATCGTAATTTTGTGTGAGATTTGCAGTCTTTGACTGCAAACGCTCCTTTTTGCGGTTTTTGCCTTTTTGTTTTTATAAATGAGGGTAAGAATGAAAAATTCAAGAATTGAATATCTTTCGTCGAAGGCATCTTCCCTTCCCAAACGCCCCGGTGTCTATTTGATGAAGGATGCATCGGGAAAAGTAATTTATGTCGGAAAATCAAAGGTTTTAAAAAACAGAGTGAGTCAATATTTTCATTCTGGCACACACGGAATAAAAACCGACAGAATGGTACGCTCCGTATTTGATTTTGATTATATTTTGTGTGACACGGAAATTGAAGCGTTAGCACTTGAAAACACAAAAATAAAGCAGTACGAGCCAAAATATAACATCAAGCTAAAAGACGATAAAAGCTACCCCTATATTGAACTGACAAAGGAAGAATTTCCGAAGCTCATAATAACAAGGAAAAGAAAGCAGGACGGCGGACTATACTTCGGACCTTATTCAAGTGCACAGACAGCGCGAAAGATACTGAAAACCGTCGGAGCAATATACGGTTTTCCTTCTTGTAATAAAGTTTTTCCGCGTGATATCGGAAAATCGCGTCCGTGCCTTAACAGCCAGATAGGCAGATGTCTTGCACCGTGCTCCGGGAATATTACAGCCGAGGAATACAGAACGCTTACAGACGGTGTACAAGCCGTTTTAAAGGGCGACATTACAAACGCACGGCGGATACTTGAAGAAAAAATGATGCAAGCATCTGAAAACCTTGCGTTTGAAGCTGCGGCAAAATACCGTGACAGAATTTCAGCACTTGAGTCGCTTTATAAAAGGCAGAAGGTAGTGGCTGAACCCGACGCAGATTATGATATCATAGGCATATACAGGGGTGAGCCTGTCAGCGTAATATCCCTTTTTTACGTCAGAGGCGGTATTATTTCAGATACAGAAAGCTTCAATATCGGTTCTGTTGCCATCGACGGAGATGATGAAATTGAATCATTCCTTTGCGGTGTATACGAAAGAAGAGGATCTGTTCCGCGTGAGGTGCTAATATCCGACGGTGTTTTTGAAGAATATGCTGTAACGCTTCCAGAATATCTTGCAAAAATAAGGGGCAAAAGCGTCATAGTGACATATCCGCAAAAAGGCAAAAAGAAGGAGCTGTGCCGTCTTGTTTCAGACAATGCCCGACAATATGCTTTGCAGTATGAAGCAGAAGCTGTTAAAAACGACTCGATTCTTTTTGATCTTGCCAAAGCACTTGCTTTACAGGTAATTCCCGAAAGAATTGAATGTTATGATATTTCAAACTACGGTGATGATAATATAACCGCAGGTATGATCGTGTGCGAAAATGCAACGCTTAAAAAAAGCGATTACCGTGTGTTCAATATCAAAAACGGCACAGGTCAGGATGACTACGCTTCAATGCGTGAAGCTCTTGAAAGGCGAATGAGAAACTATGAAGAAAAGACTCACGGATTTGAAAAGCTTCCCGATCTTATTCTGCTTGATGGAGGAGAAGCACACGTAAATACGGTTAAAAAGCTGTTTTGTGAGCTTGATTATGACATTCCCGTTTTCGGAATGGTTAAGGATGAATTTCACAAGACAAGAGGTGTTACAAACGGATACGATGAAATATCGCTTTCCAGAACAGATGCACTTTTCGTTTTCCTGTATAAGCTTCAGGAGGAGGTACACCGTTTTACAATAACCAGGATGAAAAACGCAAAGCGCAAAACACTTAAATCATCACATTTAACAAACGTAAAGGGTGTAGGTCAAAAGAAAGCCGAAAAGATATTTGAAAAATTTGAAACGCTTGAAGCGCTTAAAGCGGCAAG
>JAZNEN010000203.1:0-2496 GCA_045588615.1 Eubacteriales bacterium | reverse complement strand
GGGGATAAACAAAAATATCGTTATTGCGAATCCAAACGCGCCCACAGGGCTTTGCCTGACAAAGGAACAGGTTGAAAAAATTCTCAGCACAAACCCCGACAACATCGTGCTTATCGACGAAGCGTATGTTGACTTCGGCGGTGTGTCGTGTGTGGAGCTTATCAAAAAGTATTCAAACCTCGTTGTTTGTATGACGTTTTCCAAGTCCAGAAGCCTTGCAGGCGGACGTCTCGGCTTCTGCTTTGCAAATGAGGAAATAATAAAGGACCTTGAGAAGATAAAATACTCCACAAATCCGTATAACGTCAACCGTATGACACAGGCGTGCGGTGTTGCCGCAATAGAAGATGATGCCTATTATATGGATAACGCACAGAAGATAATAAAAACGAGAGAATATCTGACAGAGGAATATAAAAAACTCGGCTTTTACGTGCTTGATTCAAGTGCAAATTTCATCTTCGCAAAACATCCGATGATAAGCGGTGCCGAATTTTACAAAGAACTCCGTGAAAAAGGCATCCTTGTGCGCCATTTTTCAAAGGTTGAGATAAATGATTTTGTCAGAATTTCAATAGGCACAAGAGAAGATATAGAAACACTTGTTACAAAAACAAAAGAAATATTATCAAAGAGGTCGGTATGAGAATATCAGAGATAACAAGAACAACAAATGAAACCGATATTTCCGTCAAGCTTTTTATTGACGGTACGGGCAAAGGAAAAATTGATACATCTGTTGGATTTTTCGACCATATGATGATGCTTTTTAAATCTCACGGTAAGTTTGACTTGAATCTTGCCTGCAAGGGTGATGTTTGGGTAGACTATCATCACAGCTGTGAGGATATGGGCATTGCCCTCGGCGAAGCGTTTGCAAAGGCTCTCGGTGATAAAAGAGGGATAAAAAGATATTCTCATATAATACTCCCTATGGACGAGGCACTTATAATGTGCGCACTCGATATCAGCGGACGTGCTCACCTTTCGTATGATGCGGAAACACCGTCTGAAAAGATAGGCAATTTTGACTGTGAGCTGGTGCGTGAGTTTTTTGAGGGCTTTGTACGTGCATCGGGTATCACGCTTCACATAAAGAAGCTTGCAGGGGAAAACTCTCACCATATCGTTGAGGGCATATTCAAAGCATTTGCAAGGGTTATGCGGGAAGCGTGTGAGATCGACGAAAGGGCAAACGGTGAAATACCGTCAACTAAAGGTGTGCTTTGATGACTGCAATAATTGACTATGGCGTGGGAAATCTCTTTTCCCTGAAAAGCTCACTTGCTTATATCGGTGCTGACTGTGTTGTTACGAGCGATCCGGAAGTAATAAAAAAAGCTCCCCGCATAATTCTTCCGGGTGTCGGTGCATTTGAGGATGCGGCGGCAAAATTAAAAGCAACGGGACTTGATGAGCTTTTAAAGGAAGAAGCGAAAAACGGAAAATATATAATGGGTATCTGTCTCGGTATGCAGATGCTGTTTGAAAAAAGCTATGAGTTCGGATGCCACAAGGGTCTTGGGCTTATCCCCGGTGAAGTCGTACCGCTTTTGGGTGCTGTGCCAAATGAGCTTAAAATTCCTCAAATGGGTTGGAATTCACTCGACATAAAAGGCGGAAAAGAGGATCTTTATAAATATACAGAAAACGGTACGCACGTGTATTTTGTTCACTCGTATTACGCGAAGACGGACAGTAAATACATAACCGCAACATCTGAATACGGAATAAACGTTACCGCATCGGCGCAAAACGGCAGGGTTATGGGAACACAGTACCATCCCGAAAAAAGCGGTAAGCACGGACTTGAAATACTGAGGGCATTTACGGAGTTAAAATAAGATGATAATTTTTCCTGCAACAGATATAAAGGACGGAAAGGTAGTAAGACTTACAAAGGGTGACTACGGTCAGATAAAAACATACTGTACAGATGCACTTGAAAAAGCGCTTGAGTTTAAAGCGTGCGGTGCCGAATATCTTCATATGGTCGATCTTGACGGCGCTAAAGACGGAGAAATGAAAAACTTTAACGTTATCGAAAATGTCGTTAAAAATTCAGGTATGAAGGTGGAAATAGGCGGCGGTATAAGAGATGAAAAAACAATAAAGAAATATGCCGATATCGGTGTACTTCGTGTTATACTCGGAACTATTGCCGTTAAGGATACCGAATTTCTTAAAAATATGATAAGTGAATACGGTGATAAAATAGCTGTCGGTGTTGATATAAAGGGCGAGAATATTGCCGTAAACGGCTGGCTGGAGGATTCGGGCGTAAATTGCTTTGAGTTTATGGAGAAGCTTTGTAATATGGGCTGTAAGACAGTAATATGTACCGACATATCCAAAGACGGACTTTTGTCGGGAACAAATTTGCCCCTTTACAAACGGCTCAAAAAGGATTATAATATAGATGTGGTCGCATCGGGAGGTATAACCTCGTGTGACGACGTCAGAACACTTACCGATTACGGTATGTACGGTGCAATA
>JAZNEN010000202.1:0-3063 GCA_045588615.1 Eubacteriales bacterium | reverse complement strand
AGATCTTGAAGAAAAGGGTAAGGAATGCCCCATCTGTGCAGAGCTTGACAAGATCGTAAAGGCAAACAACAACCTCTGGTGCGCAGAAGCTGAAAAATATCTTCTTGCAAACGCAGGCAAATAATTGTTGAAAGGATAATTAAAATGCTTACAGAAGGACTTAACAACCTTGTTGCTATGTCCCACAAGTACGGCTCGGATCCCGCATTCGTACTTGCAGGCGGCGGCAACACTTCATTTAAAACAGATGACGAGCTTTATATTAAGGGCTCAGGTTCATCACTTGCAACGATCAAGGCAGAGCAGTTCGTAAAAATGAACAGAGCAGCACTTGATGCAATGCTCGAAAAGAAATATTCCGATGACGAAGCTACAAGAGAAGCTGAAGTTCTTGAAGACATGATGGATGCACGCTGCAAGGGCGAATACGCAAAGCGCCCCAGCGTTGAAACACCCCTTCACAATCTCTTCACACAGAAATACGTGCTTCACGTTCACCCCGCGATGGTAAACGGTATCACTTGCTCCAAGCAGGGCAAGGCTATCGTTAAGGAGCTTTTCCCCGAAGCGGTATGGGTTCCTTCCTCACGTCCCGGTTACATTCTTGCCGCTTACTGCAAGAAGGCAATAGATAAGTATAAGAAAGCAAACGGCAAGTGCCCCGATGTGCTTTTCCTTGAAAATCACGGCATTTTCTATGCGGCTGATACACTCGAAGGCATCGATGCTATCGTATCCGATGTTATGGCTAAGATCGAAGCTAAGATCGTAAGAAAGCCCGACTTCTCCGAAGTTGAATTCGACAAGAAGCTTGCTGCACAGATCGCTCCCGCTATCAGAATGCTTTACTCCGATGAAATGACAACAGTCACTTTCACGGCTAACAAAGAAATTCTTAACTTTGCACAGGATGCAAAAGCATTTGCTCCTTTGGCAAAGAGCTATTCCCCCGACCACATCGTATACTGCAAGGCTTACCCCCTCTTTGTAAAGCAGGGCAAGACTGTAGAAGATACGTACAAGGCAATTGAAAAGGGAATTGCAGATTCCAAGGCTAAGTACGGTTACGCTCCCAAGATCGTTTTCGTACAGAATCTCGGTATGTTCAGCATCGGCACAACAAAGAAGAATGCCGACACAACTGCTGAAGTATTCACGGATATGATGAAGATCGCTGTATACGCTGAGTCCTTCGGCGGATACAAGGCACTTTCTACAGAGCTTATTGACTTCATCACAAACTGGGAAGTTGAATCCTACCGTTCAAAGGTATCAATGGCAGGCGCCGCTACAAAGAGACTTGCTGAAAAGATCGCGATCGTTACAGGCTCCGCACAGGGCTTCGGTAAGGGTATTGCAGATGCTATGGTTGCAGAAGGCGCATACGTTGTTATCGCTGATATGAACTATGACGGTGCTAAGGCTTGCGCTGATGAGCTTTGCGCTAAGTACGGTGCAGGAAAGGCTATTCCGCTTGCGGCAAACGTTGCTGACGAGGAAAGCGTTGAAAATCTCGTAAACGATACTGTTATCACATACGGCGGTCTTGACATTTTCGTTGCAAACGCAGGTATTGCTATTGCAGGTAATGTTGAAGAAATGCAGAAGAAGACATTTGAACTCGTAACATCTGTAAACTATACAGGTTACTTCCTCTGCACAAAGTATGCAAGCCGTCCCATGAAGATCCAGAACAAGTTTGCACCCAGTTATATGATGGATATCATCACAGTAAACTCCAAGTCAGGTCTTGCAGGTTCAAACAAGAACTTTGCATATGCAGGCTCCAAGTTTGGCGGTATCGGTCTTACACAGAGCTTTGCGCTTGAGCTTGTTGATTACAACATCAAGGTAAATGCTGTTTGCCCCGGTAACTATCTTGACGGTCCTCTGTGGAGCGACCCCGTTAAGGGCTTGTTCGTACAGTACCTCAAGGCAGGTAAGGTACCCGGAGCTAAGACAGTTGATGATGTGAGAAAGTCATACGAAAGCAAAACTCCTATTCACAGAGGATGCTTGCCGATAGACGTTGCAAGAGCAATCTTCTACATCGTTGAACAGGATTATGAAACAGGCCAGGCTGTTCCCGTAACAGGCGGTCAGGAAATGCTTAACTAAGGGTGCAAAATGGATACACAGAAGCTTATTGAACAACTTAACGATAATGATATGCAAGTGCGTTTAAACGCACTTGCGGAAATCAAAAAGCTGACGGACGAAGGAGTTTTTCCTGCTGTTCCGGATACTCTTTATGTAAATAACCACATCCATACAACATACTCGTTTTCTCCCTATTCTCCTACAAAAGCCCTTTACATGGCTTGGCAGGCAGGTCTTAAGACTGCGGGAATCATGGACCATGATTCCGTTTCCGGTATCAAGGAATTTATTGAAGCCGGTAAAATTATCGGTATGCCCGTCACATGCGGTTTTGAGTGCAGAGTAGGTATGAAAAATACACGTCTTAACGGCAAGAAGATCAACAACCCCGACCAGGAGTCTGTTGCTTATGTTGCTATTCACGGTATTCCTCACCAGTATGTGGATATGCTTGATGAATTTTTGGCTCCTTACCGTGCGAAGAGAAACGAAAGAAACAAGAAGATGTGTGCAAACATCACAAAGCTTGTTGAACCCTACGGTCTTTCTCTCGACTTTGAAAAGGATGTAATGCCTCTTTCCAAGTGTAATGAGGGCGGCTCTATCACAGAACGCCACGTTCTTTACGGTTTGGCAAAGAAGGTAACGGAAAAATACAAGACACCTGCAGAAGTTGTTGATTTCTTCAAGAACGAAATGAAGATAGAGATCTCTCCCAAGGTTGAGGCGCAGATACTTAACGGTGATAAGACACCTGATTTCTATGAGTATGATATACTCGGTGCTCTTAAGAGCAATATGGTTGAAAAGATCTATATTGACGCTGATGAGGAATGTCCCGATGTTCGTGAATATATCGCTTTGGCAAAGAAGTGTCACGGTATTTCCGCATATGCATACCTCGGTGACGTTGGCGACTCTGTAACGGGCGACAAGAAGGAAGTCGGATCGTAGCCATGTCGT
>JAZNEN010000201.1:0-2342 GCA_045588615.1 Eubacteriales bacterium | reverse complement strand
AAAGCCCAATATATATATTCCAATAATAACGATCCCCATAAAGCACAAAAGCGCAATATGGTCAGAAAGCCACTTTTTCTTAAAAAATTCAAGCCTTTCCTTTGCAGTGAAAATGCTTTCAACTGACCGCACAAGATTCTTTTCCGCCTCTGCTTTGTATTCTTCAGCGTTAAGTCTTTTTCCGCAAAGAATTTCGTTGACGGTGACACCGAACAGCTCACTCAACGATAACAGCATTTCCGCAGGCGGTAAATACACACCCGTTTCCCAGCGTGACACGGTTTTATTTGTCACACCTATTTTTTCACCGAGCTGTGTTTGTGAAAGTCCCTGCTCTTTTCGCATTTCTGCAATAAATTTACCTGTTTTTATCAGATCCATTTTTTTCGCCTCCGCAGAAAATATAGCAGATACTGTGAGATTTGTCTATACCATAAACAGCGAATATATGGACAATACACCCAAAAACTTCAAATTACAGTATTTCTTTGAATTTTTCGAGGAATGACTCCTCGCCCCACGTGTTCATTTTGAAAAACATCGCCTGACTTCCGCCAGATGTCACAGCCGAAATATAAACAGGGCTGTCACCGTTTTGGAACACAGTTACGGAAAGGCTCACACGGTTACCTCCCGCATAGCTGTACCGTTCAAAAACACGCACACTGCACCGTGCCGTGCCGTTTACAAAGTCACTCGACTCTTCAAGCGATGCCGATATACTTCCGCCAAGCACTCCGTCTTCTATTTTTTTTAGTATATTATCAAATTGACCGTACAATACCTTTTCAAATTTTGCCATTACAATACCTCCTACAGATCAATAGGTGAACGTCCGTTTGAAAACGTCATATGCACAGACCACTTGCCAAGCGATGCCGTCGCTCTCGTTCCGTCGGAAAGCGGTATTTCAAGATAATAACCGCCCCACGACAGCCCCTCATTACTTCCATTCACATATAAGCTCGGACGAAAGATACCTTTATAAAACGTGATATGGTCCCTGCCGACTTCAACTGTTTTCAGCTTTACAAACAAAAGATCCATTATCAAAAATATAACACACCACATAACTCCAAGGTATCCGACTACCATTCCGCTTACATAGCTGTTGTTATAAGAAACAGATTCATACACAAACGGCGGCCGTCCGACAACCTCAACAGTCCTGCTCGCGTCACGAAGCGAAGTAAATACAACGGCAATTATTAAAAATACAACACATAAAACCGCCTCGGTTATTCTGCGGTTTCTGATCCGTTTTTTCAGTTTGTTTTCAAGTTCAATATAATTCATAGATACATTCCTTTATAAAATTAAAAAGATATCCCGATTGACCGCATTATATCATAAACCCATCCTAAAATCAATACCAACAGACAAAACCACCGATGCGGACATCGGTGGTTTATATATTTATGATTGTAAAGGTTCGCCGTTTTCGTCAAAAAGGGGCAGATACTGAAGATATTTAATATCGTCACGTTTTGCCGCATCACCCTCGGCAAGAATTGCAACACGTCCTGCGATAATGCCTCCTGCCTGCTCTACAAGCGCTTCAAGCGCGCGCAGCGACTCACCCGTGCTGATGACATCATCAACAACAAGAATCCTTTTGCCCTTTATAAGCTCGGCATCGACACCGTCAAGATAAAGCGTCTGCACCTTTTCCGTCGTTATGGACTTCACATCGCATTTGACGGTATTGCGCATATAAAGCTTGGGGGCCTTGCGTGCAAGAATATATTTATTCTGTCCGCTTTGGCGTGCCATTTCGTGTGCAAGCGGTATGCCCTTGCTTTCGGCGGTTATCATATAGTCATAATCTTCGGTGACAAGCTTCAGCAGAGCTTCAGCCGACTTTTCCGTAAGCTCAACATCGCCGAATATAACAAATCCCGCAATATAAAGCTTATCGGTAAGCGGACACAGCGGAAGCTGTCTTTTTAAGCCCGCAACCTCTATTTCGTAATAATCTTTCATTTATCAGATAGCTCCGAATATAAATTTGAATACGAACAGCGCAGCAATGATAGTTACAACGATGTCGTTCTTCTTGTATTTACCTGTGAAAAGTGTAATAAGAACGTAAGATATCGCACCGATACCGATACCGTTTGAAATAGAATATGTCAAAGGCATCATGATAAGTGTAAGGAATGCAGGGATAGCAGCTCTCATATTTGTCATATCAACTTTAGCAAAGCTCTTAAGCATAAGAACGCCTACAAAGATAAGCGCAGGAGCTGTTGCGCAAGAAGGAATGATACTTGCGAGAGGGCTAAGGAAGAGTGCTACAAAGAAACAAGCAGATGTTACAAGGCTTGCAAGACCTGTTCTTG
>JAZNEN010000200.1:0-11596 GCA_045588615.1 Eubacteriales bacterium | reverse complement strand
GATAAGCTCCATCACGCCGTCTGTGACATCAGATTCCGGCGATGAATGAAAACCACCGCCGTAGTATGAACCGTTGGCAACAAGGCAAAGTAGATATTCGCCTTCAAAAGTATGCTCCACACCGTCTGAATCTACAGCTTTTACAGACATAAATTGTCCGAATTTTTTGAAAAAACGTGCCGCAACACTCAAAATATAAGCCATACTTCCGGAGATCAACGGCTTTTTCTTCATATCTGCCGTTTTTATTACAACATCGCAGTCAAAACCTATATTAAACATATTAACATAGTATCTGTCGTTGTACTTTACTACATCACAGCTTACGGTCTTATCCTTTGCAATGCGCAAAAAGTCATTTCCTGTTCCTGCGGGGAATGCGGAAAGGGTAGCGCTGTCAGCGTATTTACTTCTAAGAATACCGTTAACAGCTTCGTTTATAGTACCGTCCCCGCCATATACTGTCAGATGAACATTTTCTTTTTCGTTACAGATATCAAATGCTATGCGCTCAGCATCTCCGATACCTTTAGTTGTGCAGACCTCAACACCTTCCGAAATGTACTTTTCGGCAAGCCCCTGACCGGCTTTAGGGTTGATAATATTTATATTATACATAATTTTCCCCACGCGTACAGAATAAAGGGGGCGTTAGGTGCACCCCCTTATCTATTTAATTATTCTTCGATTGCTTCTGTTTCAGTTGCGTCTGTGTTTTCTTCAACTTCCTTCAAGTCAAATGAAACACTATCACCGTTTG
Organism: Eubacteriales bacterium; assembly: GCA_045588615.1. Classification (GTDB taxonomy): domain Bacteria; phylum Bacillota; class Clostridia; order Oscillospirales; family CAG-272; genus RGIG7213. Next base: position 10,836 of record JAZNEN010000200.1, on the reverse strand, counting down.
TAAGTACCAATTCCGAAAGCGGAACTGTGATGAGCTCATCATTTACATAAATTGCCCATTTCTTTTCTGAGCTTTCAGCAGAATCACCGATCTTTACGATGGATTCTTTGTCTTCGGAAAGCTCAATCTTCATTTCGCTTACGCTTGCGCCTTCGGCAATAAGTTCTGTTTTGCCTTCCTTCTTAGCTGCTGAATTAAATGCAGACATATTAAATAAATTGTAAAGTGTAAGATCTGTCTTGTCGCCGCTGAAAGAAACAGATTCCTCGTCTATCAACTTCTTTGCACCGTCTGTTGCATTGAAAGTGATCGATACCGTTCTGTACGTGTTTTCTTCAAGCTTGAACTCAACGAAATCGTAGTTCTTAAGCTCACAATTCTTGGAGTCCTCAACTTTTTTGCCGTTTACATAAACGTACCAAAGAAAAGGAACACCGTTCTCGTCATCACCTGCATTGAATGTTGCAACACTGTCAACGGTAACGTTTTTACCTATATCGGTAGATATTTTATAGTCCTTTTTTTTGCTTGTGCAAAGTGACTGAAGTGCAAGATATGGGGTTGCTGATTTTTCCCAATCATTTTCTCCGTTTTCATTAGGCTGAACACGGACAGCATCAAGATACAGGAATTTTTTACCGGCCTTATTGTAGACATACACCGAAACATATGTTGTGTTTTCAGTCGGATCATCTGTATTGCCTGTACACGATACAAGCACGGAAGCAAGCATAAGAACTGAAAGGATGAGTGAAATTATCTTGTTAATTTTCATATGGGTATTTAAACCTCCTTTATATAAACACATCTTCTTGTTAATTATACTACAAATAATCTGTATTGTCAAGTAAATATATCATTATTTGCAGAGAAAGGAAAAGAATTTACATTAATGGACAGTACAAAGTGAGTTGGCTGCTTTCTTGCTTGTTTTAGTAATACCGATATATCTTCCCGATTTTATTGTATTCTGGAATACAGGATATCTGTCAGATGAATACGGCTGCGCGGTTCCGAGTGGTCTGTAAATATACTGTGCATCGGTTACATATGTGAAGACAGGGAATGATCGGGATGTTTCCAAAACAAGTGCCTGTTTTATTTTATTCGGACAGGAAGATTTTGCAATACATTTGCAGTCTGCACAGAAATCGACAAGTACGTGCTTGTTACAGTAATCTGTGGGTTGCGTTCCCGGTGCAAAATAAACCTCTTCACATTGGTCATGCCTCGGATCAAGTCCGCAGGTTTCGGGATTGTACAGCATACCTGAGCTTGAACATATCTCAACCTTTACAACATCACCCTCATCATACAGAGTATTTTCGGTCATACTGCCGTCTTCAAGACCCTTGATTATATTTTCGTGTAACTTCATCATAACATTATCGAAAATATAAACGGGGGCAAATACTCTGAAAACAGGTAAAGTCTTTGGATCTTCAAAGCCATACCAAACAGCACCGACATAATACGGTGTATATCCGCAGAACCATTTATCGTACTCATACATCGAAGTACCTGTTTTTCCTGCAACCGGAACGTGATTTTTAAGTTCTATTGCTTTATCGTTTGCAACTGCTTCAAGCATTTTTGTCATTGCATCAACAGTTTCTTTGCTGAAAACGGAAGTGCTTTCCTGCTTATTGTTTATTACAACATTTCCGTCAGCATCCGTGATGAGTGAGTACGTGCGTGATTCATTATGAATACCGCCGTTTGTAAATGTTGTATATGCACTTGCCATTTCGCGCACCGTAACACCGACAGTAGTTGCACCCATAGCAAGCGGTGCTTGGCTGAGGTCTGTCAACTCGGCGCCTGAAGATGTTACGAATTTTTCCTCGAGATTCTTAAGACCGAGCTTCTGTGTAAATTCGTATGAACGTTCAATACCCACAAGATCAAGCACGCGGACGGCTGTTGTGTTGAGCGAAACTCGCACAGCGTAAGATACAGTTTTAAGCCCTTCGTAAGTTTTGGTAGTATTTTTGGGCCAATCATTGTAATTTTTATCAAATGAGTAGGGAATATCGTCAACAACCGTGCCGGGCGTGATAAGACCGAGCTCAAGTGCCGGTCCATACACTGAAAGCGGTTTAATAGATGAACCGGGAGAACGTCTTGTTTGTGTTGCATAGTTCAGTCCTCTGTTGAGGAGCTTTTGTCCTCGTCCGCCGACGATTCCAAGGCAGTCACCCTTTAAATCGCACACAACCATCGAAGATTGAGGCTTGATTATAAGACTATGATCGGATGTAGGGAAAGTATTTTCATCAAGAAATGCTTTCTCCATAATTTCCTGAACTTCGGGATCCATGCACAGATAGATATTAAGACCGCCTGAATAAAGCATATTTGAGGCGATCTCACGTCCGACGCCCTTTTCCTCCATCAAATCTACGATAATATCCTCTATTGCGGCATCAACGTAATATGAACTCACAGTGTTAGAATTGTTCGTCTGTTCTTCCTGAAGATCAATCACAAGCTCAGCATCAAACGCTTCGTCAAATTCACGCTGATTTATAAGACCGTACTGGAGCATCGTTTTCAAGACAGTGTTACGCCTGTCTGTGTTATTATCGGGATTCTGTACAGGGTCGAACTTTGTGGGATATTTTGTGATAGAAGCAAGCGCCGCACATTCAACAAGTGATAATTCCGATACCTCTTTGCCAAAATATGTGTATGCCGCCGTTTTAACTCCCGAACAGCCCTGAGACAGATATATCGTATTCAGATACAACTCAAGTATCTCATCCTTACTCATATTCTTCTCAAGATACAGAGCACGGAATATCTCCTGTACCTTTCGCTGGATAGTTACCTCATCCTCACCGGTAAGATTTTTAATAAGCTGCTGAGTTATGGTCGAACCGCCGAATGAGCTTCCTGAGGGCACAAAGAAATTCTTGACCGCACCGAGCGTCCTGTACCAGTCAACACCGCTGTGATCACGGAATCTATGGTCCTCGATAGCTATGAAAGCGTCCTTGAGATTATCAGGCATTTCGCTTATCGGCACCCAGATTCTGTTTTCGGAACCGTGTATACGCTCATTCTCAAGTTCAACAGGCTCCCCAGCTTCATTATAGTAATAAAATTTCGATGTTGCATTTTGTTCTGTTTTCAGACCGTTTATATCTATTTCCGGATCGATATTCGATTTAAGATAAAATATAAACACAGTACCCGAAACGATACCTGTTATAAGACATACAAGCAATATCGTCGCGATTATGTTGAACAAATACGAGAAAACACGTGCAACGACCCCGAATATTATTGACAGGCTTCTTTTTATTGCCTTTTTCCAGTTTACTTCCTGTCCCAAATCACGGTAATGCTGTTCGTATCCGTCTTTTTTTGTTTTGATAAAATGTTTAATCTTTCCAAAAAATCCGGCGACAGCGGACTTTGTTTTTAAAAGAAAATCCTTAATTTAAAACACCTCTTAAGAGAATAATATACGATAATATTTTTATCATTATATAAGGAGAATTTCAAGGGATGAATTTAAATTTATTGTTAATACATATACACTTGTCATTTTCGTTTCTTTGCCTTTTCGCAGCGCTTATACATATCGTTTACTTTAACGAGAATGATATCATCTCCGATGCGCTCTATACATTCCCAAGGTATCAGTATGTCGTCTCCTTTGCTTATTCCAAGAAAATTACATTCCCCCGGTACAATAATTGATATCAGTTTTCCTTGAACGATATCTATCTGACCGTCAACAACAAATCCCAAGCGTCTTCCGTCGGAAATATTCACCACTTCTTTGTTTTTCATCGCATCAAGCGTAGTTATACAGTTATCCATACTACCCCCTATGTTTTTTACCTCTTACAAAATATTATGCTGATGAAATAATAAATAGGTCGTGTTTGATAAAAATTAACAAATCAAAGAGGATAATTTTTTATATGTGCATCACAAATTAAGAAATCGGTGATAGTATATTGATTATGATCATCCGGAGGATCTGCCAATGAACAATAAATTTACTTATAATTTTGTTACATCACTCCTTTGCCTGTTTATTTTAATATGTGCTGTATCCTGTGCCGAAAGCGCGATAAACCAGGAAACACAAGCATCGGTAATAACTGATATCAAAACACAAGACACACAAACCGATACACAAATCTTTGAAAGCGACACAAATGAAGATACGGATACACCTATACAAGAAGTAATTGAGATAACAGAAATTCCCGTTGTAAATATATTCACTGATGACGGTGGATCAGTAACATCGAAAAGTGAATATAAGCACGGAAGTATGACCATTTTGTGTGATGAAAATTCAGGCTTTGGTAACTGCGAAACAGCCGATGTAGGTATTCAGATAAGGGGGAGGGGAAACGCATCGTGGAATCACTTTCCCAAGAAGTCATACAGAATAAAGCTTGATGAAAGCTTCGGACTGTTAGGACTCAAAAAGGACCGTGACTGGGTGCTCGTTTCAAATTATGCCGACAAAACGCTTATGCGCAATATCATAGCACACGAAATGGCAAAAAAACTCACATACCTTGAATATACACCGACACATATTCCTGTAGAGCTTTATCTTAACGGCGAATACATGGGTGTTTATACCCTGTCTGAAAAAATCGAGTTTGGCGGAGGTAAGCTTGAGTATGATGCTGATGCCTCGCTTGAAAACACATCCTATCTGCTTGAAGTCGGCTGGGATTTTAACGATGAGATGATATACGGACAAAATTATTTTGACATTGATTATATTGAACGTATCGTTATAAAAGAACCTGAATTCAGTTCAAAATATACCCCATCGTGTAATTACATAATAAATTATATGAAGAAAGCCGAAAAAGCAGTCAAATCACGAAAAGGATATGAAGAATATATAGATGTTGACAGCCTTATAGATTATCTGATAATCACCGAATTTACAAACAATACAGAATGTGTTTTTTACAGAAGTCTTTATATGTATAAGCCTGCAGATGAAACACTTAAATTCGGTCCTGTGTGGGATTTTGATATGGCATTCGGAAACCATACATCTGATATAAAGGATTATAACGGATGGTGCAGTACAGACAATGATTTTTCTTTTCTCGGTAAAGAGGGAACCACGTGGTACCATTTTTTGTTTAAAGATCCTGAGTTTACTTCAAAGTTTGCCGCACGTTGGGATAATGTCAAAGATGTACTTTTAAATACCGCGCTTGATACATTGGAAAGCCAGTACAAAGCAATTCACAATGCGCAGGAAAGAAACTTCACCCTTTGGGATATTTTAAACAAAAAAGTAGGCGCGGGGAAGGTTGACCACCGCACCTATAATACATTTGATCTTCAAGTGGAATATCTGCGTAATTTTATAAACGACAGATATAATTGGATTGATGAAAATATATCAGAATTCAGACTTCAGGGAACGTAAAAAGAGATTTTTTACCGTTTTATCCGGATCTGCATTTTCAAAAAGTATACTGTACAGCGCAGATGTTATCGGCATATCTGCGTTGTATTTTTTTGAAAGAACCATTAAAGCCTTCGTGGTAGAATATCCTTCCGCAAGATATGTATACGGCTCCTTTTTCGCAAAGGCTTCACCGAAAGCACGGTTGTGAGAATGTGCGGAAAAAAGTGTAGCTTCGTAATCTCCCACATGCGAAAGACCGTATACCGACATAATATCACCGCCCATTTTTCCAACAAGACGGGATATCTCATGAGGTCCTCTTGCCATAAGCGGGCCTTTGAGAGTAGAGAGGGAATAGCCGTCGAGCAGACCGGCGCATATACCCATAACATTTTTACTTGCCGCACCTATCTCCGTCCCTATAAGATCATCTGAATGGTAAAAACGGATTATATCCGACGAAAAATCTCTGCAAAGTCCTTCAGACAGTTCTTTATCAGCAGATGAAATCACCATACAGCTAGGTATTTTCTTTGTGAAATTTTCAACGTGGCCTGGGCCTACCCATACAGCAACTCTCGATGTGTAATCAAGACGTTCTGTTGCAACCTCCGAAAGACGCTTTCCGTCAGATTCTATCAGCCCTTTCATACAAAGAACGTAAATTTTATTTTTTACATTCGTCCTAGCTATCTCATCGAAGAGAGAAACAGTGTTTTGAGCAGCAATAGATACAATAATGATGTCACTTTTTGAAAGCGCTTTTTCAAGATCCGATGTAAACTCAACACTTCTCGGCATAGTAAGATATTCGTTACTGTAAGTTTCTGATAATTTTATGTAACTTTCCGAGTTTTTTCTTCCGTACATCAGAACATCGTGTCCCGATGTTGCAAAATACCACGCAAGGCACGAGCCCCACCTTCCGCATCCTATAACGGTTATATTCATTTTTTATACCTTTCAAATCAATCTTCTACTATGTATTGTGTCTTTTTTCCGTTTAGCCTTTGCATATACGCTTTCACTTCCGAATGTGTACGTTTGGAAGCATCAAAGACCTGTCTTATTTTAAACATTTCAAGTAATGTCAGTGCACTTTCGTGGTTAAGCTGTCTGAGCATCAAAGCAATTTCATCAATACGGAAAACATTTTCTCCTTCAGCGAGAAGCTCAGTATTCTTGTCTGTAAATACAACTATATTATAAAGGGGAATATTATTGAGCCGATTGCTTTTCAAGATGTTATATGCGATCTTCTTGTTCGCTTCGTTTTTAACTGAAGGATTTTCAAATTCGATTATTTTATCATTTAAGCTTTGCACCCAGATATCCTGCTTTGAGTTATCAATACGTCCTGATTTGTCACATATGGAAATCACGGCAACACCGCCTTTTGTAACCACCATAGAATCGATTTTTGTGTACTTTCTTATTACTCCGTTACTGTCTGTTAACGACGGGAAGAAATAACCCGTAAAAACATTTTTTCTGAAAAATTCTGAACACACCGTTTCATGCAGCAGAGCATAGCTTGATAATTTTTTTCCCTGAATCTGCTTATATCTGTTTTTTCTGAACAGAATACTTAATATATAAAGTGCCCCTATAAGGCAAGAAATTACAATTATAATGATGAACAATACTTTCAAAAAAGTCATTTGTATCCTCCCAATAAACTCTTAAACAGAATCAGTATACCATATTTAACCGAATTTTACAAGATTAATTGTATTATTTTTATAAAATTTAATTTTGTATTAAAATTAAAAAATAATTTATAAATAAGCGTTGCAACAAACAAGTTATAGTATTAAAATGGTATAACAAATAATACAGTTAGGAATCAGATTATGAAATTAAGAAAAACAGTCAAATTGCTTATTCTTTCGACACTTGCCATTTCTATGCTCATCCTGTCAGCGTGCAGTTCTTGTGTTTCCGATAAAACTTCGACGGGAACGAAATACAATATTATGATGATAGGGGATATTACAGCAGAGGAGGATTCGACAATCCTTACCGATATTGCATGGTCGGCTGTGAAGAAATATACAGAAGGCACGGATATGAAATTCAAATATTTCGCTCCGTCAGCAATTGAGGTAATGAACAGGGTCGAAACCGACCAGGTTCAGCAAAGTGTTGCAAACCGTTTATCATATAATACGCAAATCGAGCTTGCAATAACACAAAAAGCCACGGACAAATCAATCATTGTTTTGCCGGGCGAAAAATATGTTGACGCATACCTCGAAGGCGTTCTGAAGGATTCAAGCTATGATAAGAAATATTCAGGCGTTTGGTTTTTACTTGCAGGTGTTTCATCGGTGCATCAGTCGGCGGATGTCGCAAATATCGGCACACGCGCAATCACACTGGTAATAAATGAAAATGAATACGGTCAACTTTACGGTTATACAGCCGCTAAGCTCGGTTATAAAAATATAGGCTATCTCGGCTCTGATTCAGCATATTCCACAAGTTTTAAAGCAGGGATCGAAGAGGGAATAAATAAAGCTAAAGCAGAGCTTTCGCTTACAGATGTTTCTTTTGTTGCCGAATCAGATTATTCTGCTGAAAACTCAACCCGCGTTTCAAATCTTTACAGTACTTGCGATATAGTTATACCCGAAAACGAAGCATTTACAAAGGCGCTTAAAGAAAATGCCGGCGGAAAAGCATATGCATCTGTAGACAGTAAAGACACTTCCTCTGTATTCGGTTACGAATATGACAGCGCAAAACTCCGGGAAATAATTCAAAATTCATTAACAGCGCTTTCCAACAAAGGCGAAAACAAAGAAGTCAAGACTATAGGATGTGCTGACGGTGTGTGGACATATGTGAGTGCATCAAATTCAAATTTCACATCAGACGATGCAACATCATTTATGAAAACATTTGAAAATTAATTTATAAAAATTCTGCAGTGAGTGTTGCTAAAAATTACTTACTGCAGTTTTACTTTAATAGAGAATTATCAATAATTACACAAAATGCAAATTTTGTGTAATTATTGATAGGATTTTAAGCGTAGGGGGGCTTTTGTATGAGATTTTTACGTTTTATTGTTATTTTTATTATTTGTACTCTATTTTTTACTTCATGTAAAAATAATCCCGACGTACTGGTGCCACCTGATTCTGAAACTGGCAACATTGATACAGCTATACAAACAGATACAGATTCTGAAACAGATGCACTTACCGAAGATCTTACTGAAGATACAGACGCTAAAGACGTTTTTATAATGTTTGATCCCGATGAATATAAACAGCTGATTTCTGAAATCTACAGCCGTCCTGCGCCCACAGGAGCCACAGCGATTACAAATATCAATGACCTTGCATTTTTGTGCACTCTCAGCGCTGTACGCGGTGATGTGGGTCCCATTGGAATCGTTCCTGCAAAATTGGAATCTGACGGCGTTATCGCAGATGTTTATTTAATAACTTTGGGCGGTACAGAATTTAAAGACGGTCAAGCAACAGATATTCAGACCGATGTGTTAGCGGGATTCGGTAAATCAAATGATTATTTACGTGCTGTAGTAGATACCGTAAACGCACAAATTCCCAAAAACAGCAAATTGTTTATTGCGGGGCTTTCCTTGGGCGGTATGGTTGCACAACAAGTTGCCTCAGAACCTGAAATTTGTAATAATTACGAAATTGTGAACACAATGTGTATCGGGTCGCCGCTTGTAATAAATGAAAAAAGCAATTTGCGTGAGGGTAAAATTTTAAGATTTGAGGACTCATTTGATTTTGTTCCCAAAGCAAGTATATACACATTCAATCTTTCGGTTATGTCAAAATATTCGCATGAGAGAATTTCCGAAAAAAGCGATTATATACAGCCGATTTATGCGCATACATTCAGCTATGTATCATCTCCCGTGTGGAAAAAATATGATGCTGTCGGCATTGAAAACGGAAATTCAACACTCCGATTCAATGCAGACAACATCACGTATTACAATGCACCTATCATTAATCAATAAAGGAAAACATTGATATTTGATTTGTTTCGGAAAGTCCGTCCAAAACACCGTTTTGCTGCAATATTTCGATAACCGCTTTCGATATTTTGGCTTTCTGTGACAGTTCCTCGATTGAAAATATTTTAGTTCCTTTGCAGGCTTCCGCAATTTTCACCGCCGCCGTGTCACCAAGACCCGGCAAGCATGAAAACGGAAGCCTTATTTTTCCGTTTTCGGGCAAAAATGCGTGAGAATCCGAATGCTCAAGACTTACAGGCAGGAATTTGATTCCTCTGCAGACAGCCTCTAAAGCGAGCTGACAAGCAGAATACTGTTCATCTTCCTTCTGGCTTTTATCTGCTTTGTTTTCAATTTCGGAAATTATTTCTTTAAGTGCGGATTTACCTTTCAAAACAGCAACTCCGTCAAAGCCGCCCGGTGCCACCGTAAAATAAGCGGCATAAAACTCAAGCGGATAATATACCTTATACCAACCGAGGCGAAGTGCCGATATAATATAAGCTGCAGCGTGCGCCTTCGGGAACATATACTTGATTTTCAGGCACGATTCAATATACCATTCGGGGACACCGTGCTCACGCATAGCGGTAAAATGCTCTTCCTTGAGAATTTTAGGAGGCTTATTTCCCTTTCTTACTATCTCCATTATATTGAATGCCATAGAGGGTTCAAGTCCCTTGTGGAGCAAATAAACCATGATATCGTCACGTGTACCGATAACATCAGAGATCGTACACGTTCCGTTTTTAATAAGCTCCTGCGCATTACCGAGCCAAACGTCCGTACCGTGCGAAAGGCCTGATATCTGCAAAAGGTCTGAAAAGTTTTTCGGTTTTGTGTCCACAAGCATCTGACGGACAAATTTTGTACCAAGTTCGGGCAAACCGAACGTTCCCACAGGCGAGCCGATATCCTCCGGGGTAATTCCAAGCGGTTCAGTTGACAAAAGTAATCCGAGTACATTTTTGTCATTCATCGGTACATCAAGCACAGATGTATTTGTATACTTTTCAAGCATTTTATACTTTGTAGGCACATCATGACCGAGTATATCGAGCTTAAGAATAGTATCATGGAGATATTCAAACGCAAAGTGAGTCGTAACAATGGTGGATTTCGGGTCATCAGCGGGGTGCTGTACGGGTGTAAAATCATATACATCATATTCTCTCGGTACAACTATAATACCGCCGGGATGCTGACCTGTGGTACGCTTTACGCCGACACATTTATCAACAAGATGTTGAATTTCAGCCTTCGTTACATCGAGATTATTTTCTTCGATATATTTCATGACGTAAAGACCGTATGCTGTTTTTGATGCAAGTGTACCGATAGTACCTGCACGGAAGACGTTTTCCTCACCAAAAAGTACTTCTGTATACTTATGGGCATCAGCTTGTACATCACCCGAAAAGTT
>JAZNEN010000199.1:0-1983 GCA_045588615.1 Eubacteriales bacterium | reverse complement strand
ATAAATGAAGTTGTACCGTCATTATTCGTAATTAATTCCGCATTTTTAAGCACTGTCTTACCTATGAACGGACCTACAACACCGGGGATGAGAACCTGTGAAAAAATACGGACTCCCTGAAGCATTCCCGCCTTTCCCTCGGGAATATAGCTTCTTATCTTCGCACCAAACACAGCCATACCGGAAAGGTAGCCGCACATCATGAACAATGATCCTACAAAAACAAGCGCAGTTGATTTGAACGCAAACAAAAGTATGTAACCCAATGAAAGCCATACAAGAGAAAATGTTGCCGAAATGCCAAAGCCTTTTTTATCGTAAAATCTTCCCCAGAATGCCGTAACTACAGAAGCAAGAATGATAGCGGGAGCCATTATAAGTACATAGTCCTTCATTCCGAGCGATACTTCGTAGTAGATTATAAGGTAAGGCATAAATATCTGTATTGAAACATTGAAAAGAATAAATGCAAACAAATAGATATACAAAGCGGGATTTGAGCTTATTGTAGACGGACGAAAGCCGTAAATTACGGTCTTAAGGTATTTTTCATCTGTTTTAACCGTCTTGCTGTCATCTATCGTAAAAATACCGACGATACCCATCAGTGTTACACAAACGCCGATGATTATAAATATGAGCGTCCAGCTTTCGCTTTTATCCAAATCAAATGCCATAAAGCCGCCGAACACCGCAAGAATTGCCACAAGCGGCATCATTGCGTTTACACCCTCTGCCGCGCCGCGGTTAGAATCATTTGTACTTTCGGTAAGCCACGCATTAAATGCAGCATCATTTGCGGTTGAACCGAAAAATGTCATGACACAGTCAAGTATAACAGTAAGCGTTACGCACAAAGCGGCAGCTGATGTTACAAACGGGAAAGCAGATAAAATCAGATCTTCTTTCAGAAAAATAAAGGAGAATATTGATACACCCCAAAGGATATATCCTCCGCAAATAAACATTTTTCTCTTTCCGACTTTATCCGAAAGCGCACCCATAAACACAGTTGTAAGCGTTGCACACACAGCGCTTGCCGCAACCATCAGCGAAATATCCGAAGCACTCGCTGAAAACATCTTATATATGAATACGTTGAAATACATATTTTCAACGACCCAAGCAATCTGCCCCATTAGTCCAAACATAATAAGAGATATCCAAAAACGTCCTGATAATTTTTTATTCATAACCATTTCCTCCCTGATATGCTTTAATTATATCGTATTTCATATATTTTTGCAATAAAAAAAATGAATTTTAACATATTTTTTATTTGCTTATTGAAATGAAAAAAAAATTGTGATATAATACCGCATATATTTAATAACGGAGTGATAATATGAAAATAAAAATCGGTATATACGGCTATGGCAATTTAGGCAAGGGAGTTGAATGTGCTGTCAAACACTCACCCGATATGGAGCTTGTTGCTGTTTTCACAAGACGCGATCCCGAAAGCATTAAAATAAAGACACCGACGGCTGTTGTGTGTTCAGCTGACAAGATACCTGAATATAAAGATAAAATAGATGTTATGGTGCTTTGCGGAGGGAGCGCAAAAGATCTGCCCCTGCAATCTCCCGAAATTGCAAAAGATTTTTGCCTTGTTGACAGTTTTGATACACATGCAAACATCCCTGTTCATTTTGCAAATGTTGATCTTGAGGCACAAAAGTCAGGTAAGGTTGCTATAATATCAGCAGGCTGGGATCCCGGAATGTTTTCTTTAAACCGTCTTTATGCGGGTGCAGTTCTTCCGTGCGGTGTCGATTATACATTTTGGGGCAAGGGTGTCAGCCAAGGACATTCCGATGCTATACGCAGAATCGACGGTGTTGTTGATGCAAGACAGTATACAATTCCGATTGACAAGGCACTGGAGGCTGTCAGAAGCGGTGTATGCCCCACACTTTCAACGGGCGAAAAGCACACAAGGGAATGTTTCGTAGTTGCCGAAGAAAATGCTGACAAGTCAAG
>JAZNEN010000198.1:0-2288 GCA_045588615.1 Eubacteriales bacterium | reverse complement strand
AAAAATAAAAATATTTCCGCAGGAAATATGCGCATCCCCCGGTGGGGGGGTCCGGGGATGCGCCATCACGTTGAAATTTGTGAAAATAAATCCAATAATTCGCACAGGACGACATTCCTCATAAAACGAACAAAAACGGTTTTGCACCATCGCCATTTTCAATTCTCTATTATTTATCCCCCGAATTAAATGAGAAAAAAACAACCCGACTTTGCAGTCGGGTTTGGTAAGAATCCTATTATTCTTCCGCGTTTTTCATTGCTGCGAAGCATTCGCTGCAGTAAACAGGTCTGTCGTTGCTGGGCTGGAAGGGAATTTTTGCTTCACCGCCGCATTTAGCACAAACGGCTGTATGATATTCTCTGGGGGGCTTACCTGCATTTTTTCTTGCGTCACGGCAAGTTTTGCATCTCTGGGGTTCGTTCTGAAAACCTCTTTCTGCATAGAAAGCCTGTTCTCCCGCTGTGAAAACAAATTCTTCTCCACAGTCCTTACAAACCAATTTCTTGTCTTCGTACATGATTGCTACCTCGCTTTAATTTGGATAAAAAATATTTTTGCCCACGGACGGACTTTGACCGCCACCTTTGAAAACCAACGCTCTGCTTAAGCTACCAGGACATATTATATGCTTTTTTTCAGTTTGTTCTTCGCACGTGCCATTGCATTGTGTACCGATTTTTCCGAAACATTGAGGATAGCCGCCGCCTCAGAAACAGACGCACCCTTTGCAATAAGCGAAAAAACACCGTATTCGTGATCCGTAAGGGATGCACGGATCTTTTTTTGAAGCTGTTCAACTTCCTCCTCGGAAATAAGAAGCTCCAAAGGGCTGTCCACCGTGGGTAATCCCGAGGAATCGATAAGCGCCTCAAGAGTTTCTTCCTTTACGCTTGCCTTTTTTGCCGACATACGGCGCAAAAAAGATACGAGTCTGTTTTTGATGCAGATCTTTGCGTAAAGTCCGAAAGTGGTGTTCTTTCCTTCGGTATACGACATAACTGCGTTATAAAGCGCAATGCTCGCTTCCTGCATAAGATCGTCAATGCCCGCATCCGCGGAAATATCATCAGAATAAAACTGTGTAGCGAGGGATGTCATAAGCGGAGAGTAAGACTCAAGCAATCTTCCGAAAGCATCCTTGTCTCCGTGCTTTGCCAGTGTAATATCCGACGATTGTTCCATATGCCACTGACCCCCTGTCCCCCTATTGTTAGGAAGCGTACAATTGTTACTAGTACCATTATAGCACTTTTTTTAAAATTGTCAATAGAAATTAAAAAAAAATTTACCAAATTCACGGCAAAATATTGAATATTTGATGGAAAATATGGTAAAATCAAACCGTAAAAACAATTTACATATTTTTGCCGAAGGGACACATTTATTTTGAGACTTAAAGAACCTGCAGATATAAAACTTTACATCCTAACTCTTATGCTTTATGTTGACTACCCGCTTCGGTATTCACAGATAAACGATATCGTTGTGCAGGATGAATTTGTAAGCAATTTTGATTTTATCGACCAGTTTGAAGAACTTAAGGAAGCCGGCTTTGTCAGAAGCACCTCCCCCGATATGTATGAGATAACCGAAACGGGTGAGTTTATCGCAAGAACCCTGAAGGGTGACATTTCGGGATACATCAGGGAAAAGGGCATCCGACACGCAATACAGCTTTTGTCATTTGAAAAAAGCAAGACAAAGATAAAAACTGAGTTTACACAGGGTGACGGCGACACGGTCGATCTGACATTGCAGATATTCCGCAGGGGTCAAAGGGTAATATCTGTGACGGTAAACGCCGAAACGGATTTTCAGGCAAAGAGAATGGAAAGATCATTTACCGAAAATCCTGAGCATCTTTATAAATTCATCTACTCATTCCTCATGGGAGAGCATTGAGCATAGCTCAAATGTACCCAAAGCACAATCATCATCAAAAAAAGATCAGCTGCGGCTGATCTTTTTATATCCTTTTATTACGCTTCTACAATATAATTCCATCTGCTTGCAATTTTCGGTGTCATCAATGCTCCGAATTTTTCAGAATCCTTCATAAGATCTTTTCTGTAATCATGAAAGAAGAAAAATTCACCTTGTTCGTTATTGAATCCGAGCTGAAACTCAATCTCATCACAATAATACGGAAATGCAAGCTTCAATTTTTCATCAACAGCCCAGATAACAGACGAATCGTTTTTTGAAATACAGTCAATTATCCACGCTTCCTCTTTTTCAAACCACATCCAGAATGCCTTTGCCGCCTCTTCATTCATTCTCTTTTT
>JAZNEN010000197.1:0-5378 GCA_045588615.1 Eubacteriales bacterium | reverse complement strand
TCGAGCTTCCGTTATTGGCTGCTACCCAGCCAAGTGTTTCAAACGAGAAAACAAGCTCGTCGAAGGTGTCGGTAATCGAAGCGCTGGTTGAGCGCACACCGCTTTTCGGAATTATTGAAAGTGCGGCAAAAGCGGCATCGTGTGCGACAAAAAATGGTAAAATAGGTGTTATGGGAACGGGTGCGACTGTCAAAAGCGGTGTTTTTGAAACTAAACTTTCCGAGCTTGGTTGCTATGAAATACATAAAACCGCATGTCCCTTGCTTGTACCTATCGTTGAAAATAATCTTATAGATACCGAAATTGCATATCATGCGATAAGATATTATATGGATCCGCTTGTAAGGACGGGTGTTGATACGGTGATTTTAGGATGTACCCACTTTCCGCTTTTGTCTGAAAAAATAGGAAAGATATATCCCACCCTTACCCTGATAAATTCGGGTGCAGAGGCAGCGGAAAGCCTTGCAGAGTATCTGACGAGGGAAAATATGCTTTGTGAGGAGAAAAAGGGAATTACAGAGTATTTTGTAAGTGACGTACCGAATAACTTTGATACCTGCGCCGCAGTCTTTATGGGCGGTATCCTTGGCGGAGAAATTAAAAAAATCGATATAGAATGATGAGGAATACAAAATGAATTACGGAAAAAAGACATGGCTTATCCCCGACTGCTTTTTGAACTCCGTTTCAAAAAACGCAAGCGTAAGCCACGAAGCAATTTGCGTTATTAATACTACTGATGAGGATGCGGAGATCAAGCTCACACTGTTTTTTGAAAACAGAGAACCTGTTTTGGGCTTTTCTTCAAAATGCGGTGCTAAAAGAACACACCATATCAGAATGGATAAAATGACAAACGAAAAAGGTGAGCTTATCCCGCGTGACACACCCTATGCCGCGCTTGTTGAATCAAATGTAAACATCGTTGTTCAGTACAGCCGTCTTGACACATCTGAGGTCGAAATGGCACTTATGACCACGATGGCATATCCCGTTGACTGATGCGCTTTGTTGCAACGTGTCTTTTCGGCATAGAAAAGCTTGTAAACGAGGAAATTGACGCACTCGGACTGAAACGTGTGCAAACCCTTGACGGCAGGGTTATATTTGACGGCGATGTGACGGATATACCGAGGCTGAATATAAATCTCCGTTACGCACAGCGTGTACTTATTTTGCTCGGTGAATTTGAAGCACGCACGTTTACTGAACTTTTTGACGGTGTGAAAGCACTTCCGCTTGAGGAATTTGTCGGAAAAGATGATGCTTTTCCCGTTAAAGGGCACAGTATACGCTCGGCACTTTATTCTATTCCCGACTGCCAGAGTATAATCAAAAAAGCGTGTGTTGAACGTCTTAAATCAAAGTACGGCATTTCGTATTTTGAGGAAACGGGTGTAAAATATCAGATCGAGTTTTTCATACTCAAGGATAATGTTCATATAATGATAGACACCTCAGGCACACCGCTTCACAAAAGAGGCTACCGCCCGACGTCAAACGAAGCGCCGATAAGGGAAACACTTGCCGCCGCCCTTGTAAAGCTTGCGCATACGAGGGAAGATGTGCTTTTTTGGGATCCGTTCTGCGGTTCGGGAACGATCCCAATCGAAGCGGCAATGCTTATAACGAATACAGCTCCCGGACTTAACCGGCAGTTCATCTCGGAGAATTTTCCGCAGATACCTAAAAAATGCTGGTACGATGCGATAACAGAGGCAAACGATAAAATAATCAGAAATTCCGGATTTGAAGCATTTGCCTCAGATATTTCACCCGAATGTGTTGAAATTACAAATGCGAATGTAAAGCGTGCGGGAATGGAAAAACATATAAAAACGTTTTGCCGCGATGCGCTTACAATTGAAACGTATGACAGACGCGGAACGGTCGTTTGTAATCCCCCGTACGGTGAACGACTTATGTCAGCCGATGAGGTTGAAACGCTTTACAGAAATATGGGCAAGGCTTGGCAGAGCCTCGGCGCGTGGCAGATATATGTCATATCCTCGTGTGAGGATTTTCAAAGGCTGTACGGACGCAGGGCAGATGCCGTGCGCCGTCTTTACAACGGTATGATAAGATGCAACTATTACCAATATTTCAGGAATAAAAGGAAGGTATAAATGGGAATATCAGCCAGATACGTATGTACAATAACTCCTAAAATACAAAAGCTTGCCGATATCTGTCTTGAAAACGACAGAATACCGTACGAGCTTTATATACAAAATGAAGTGAAACGAGGGCTTCGCGACCTTGACGGGCGTGGAGTGCTTACGGGGCTTACAGAAATATCAGATGTTAAATCGACTGAGATAATAAACGGTGAAAGAGTACCGTGTAAGGGTGAGCTTCGTTACAGAGGAGTAAATGTAAACGACTTGGTAGACGGGTTTACAAAAGAAAAAAGATTCGGTTTTGAAGAGACAGTTTATTTGCTTTTGTTTGGAAAATTGCCCAACAAAACGGAGCTTGATGAGTTTTTTGAGCTTCTCGGTTCTTACCGTTCACTTCCCACAAACTTTGTCCGTGATGTTATACTGAAAGCACCGACACCTGATATGATGAATAAGCTGGCAACGAGTGTTTTGACGCTTTATTCATATGACGAAAACGCAAACGACACGTCAGTGCCGAATGTGCTTCGCCAATGCTTACAGCTTATTGCAAACTTTCCTACACTTGCAGTTTACGCTTATCAGGCATATATGTATTACATCGAGGGGCAGAGCTTATTTATACACATTCCCGACCCGAAGCTGTCAACGGCTGAAAATATACTTCATCTGCTTCGTCCTGACAGTAAATATACCGCGCTTGAATCACAGCTTCTTGACCTTGCGCTTGTATTGCACGCCGAACACGGAGGCGGAAATAACTCCACCTTTACGACGCACGTTGTAACATCATCAGGCACGGACACGTATTCATCAACGGCGGCATCACTCTGTTCGCTCAAAGGTCCGCGTCACGGCGGTGCGAATATAAAGGTCACCGAAATGATGGAAAACATCAAGCAAAACGTAAATATAAAAGACACAGCACAGCTCACACAGTACCTTTCCGATATGCTTGATAAAAAGGTGTTTGACAAAACGGGACTTATATACGGTATGGGGCACGCTGTTTATTCGCTTTCAGACCCGAGGGCAGAGATCTTTAAGAAATTTGTGAAGGCACTTTCTGAAGAAAAGGGAATGACGGAAGAATATGAGTTTTACGTAAATGTTGCCGAAATAAGCTCGGAGCTTATAAAGGAAAAACGTAAAATATACA
Organism: Eubacteriales bacterium; assembly: GCA_045588615.1. GTDB lineage: Bacteria > Bacillota > Clostridia > Oscillospirales > CAG-272 > RGIG7213. Next base: position 2,096 of record JAZNEN010000197.1, on the reverse strand, counting down.
AGGGCGTAAGTCCGAATATTGACTTTTACAGCGGCTTTGTTTACTCAATGCTCGGATTGCCGAAGGAATTGTTTACGCCCATATTTGCAATATCGAGAATTGCCGGATGGAGCGCACACCGCCTGGAGGAGCTTATAAATATGGGTAAAATTATCCGTCCGGCGTATATGAACGTGCTTGCGCCGAGGGATTATGTGCCGCTTTCCGACAGATGATATGTCGTGAAAACGCGGAAAAATCGTTTATTTTGGTGAATTTTGCTATTGACACGGCAGGTTATTCGTGTTAAAATACTACCGTAAAAATATATAAGGAGGTAGTATTGTGATCAATATTGATATCAAGCTTGATACGATAGACAAGGTTTACGCTTTTGTCGCAACGCTTACAAAGTATGAATATGAAGTTGACGTTGCGTCCGGCAGATATCTCGTTAACGGAAAAAGCATTATGGGACTTTTCTCACTTGATCTGCTTTTCCCCGTCAAATTAACGATTCATGCCGAAAAGGCCGATGATCTTGTGGCAGAACTTGCACCGTATCTGGCGTAATGCCACGGTGCATTTTCTTCTTTTTTGATAATAAAATCGGTTTACCCTGCATAAAATGATAGTACAGAAATTGCAGGGGGCTGAAAATGATAAATATTAAAAAGTGTTTTTTGTGTTTGATATTGTGCTTCTCGATTATCTTCACCGCTTCGTTACATATCTTCGGCGCGGAGTTTTCCGGACAGTATGATGCTAAGAGTGTTATACTGATAGAGGCGCAAACAGGCAGGGTGTTATATGAGGATAATGCAGACCAAATGCTTCCGCCTGCATCAGTTACAAAAATAATGACGCTTCTTCTCATATGCGAGGCGATCGCAAGGGAGGATATAAAGCTTACCGATGAAGTGCCTGTAAGCGAAAATGCCGCATCTATGGGCGGATCGCAGGTGTTTTTGAAGGTGGGCGAAAAAATAACGGTTGATGAAATGCTGAAATCGATAACCGTAGCGTCGGCAAACGACTGTGCGGTTGCTATGGCGGAGTTCATAGCAGGCAGCGAATCATCGTTTGTTTCAAAGATGAATGAGCGTGCAGAGCAGCTCGGAATGACAAATACATATTTTGAAAATCCCACAGGACTTGATGATACAGCTACAAAGCATCTGACGAGTGCACGCGATATTTCAATAATGTCACGCGAGCTTTTAAAGCATCCGCTGATCTTTGATTATACTACCATATGGATGGATACAATAAGAAACGGTCAGTTCGGGCTTACAAACACAAATAAGCTGATAAGATTTTACGAAGGGGCAAACGGGCTCAAAACAGGTTCGACCTCAAAGGCGAAATTTTGCATATCAGCCACGGCAAAGCGTGACGGGATGCAGCTTATCTGCGTTGTTATGGCATCGTCTACAAGTAACGCAAGAAATGAATGTGCAAAGCTGTTGCTTGACTTCGGGTTTGCAAATTACGGCACGGTGAATTATTCGCCCGCAACACTTCCTCCGATACACGTAAAGGGGGCGGTGGTTGATGAGGCTTCTGTATCTCATTCGGGCTTTTCGGCTTTGCTTGATAAATCAGATACGAAAAAAGTAACATATGAAATCGACGTTCCCGAATATCTCACAGCCCCTGTAAAGGCGGGTGACAAGGTCGGAAGCGTTAAATATATACTTAACGGCGAGGTCATAGGTCAAAGCGACATTACCGTAGACTGTGACACGCCAAGAATAGGATTTTTTCAAATGCTTACATATATGATAAAGTCCTTCTTATTCTGTTAAATATTGAAAGGAAAATAAAAAAATGGCAGTTAAACTTAAAACAAAACATTTAAACGGCTTTGTTGGTGAGCATGAGCTTGCTTCAATATCCCCCGCACTCTATGCGGCGGCTGATACGCTCAAAAACGGCACAGGCGCAGGAAGTGATTTCACAGGCTGGGTGGATCATCCCGTAAACTATGACAAGGAAGAGTACGCGCGCATCAAAGCGGCGGCGGAAAAGATAAAGAAAAGCTGTGACGTTTTCGTTGTTATCGGTATCGGCGGCTCATACCTCGGCGCACGTGCGGCAATTGAATTTGTAAAAAG
>JAZNEN010000196.1:0-5315 GCA_045588615.1 Eubacteriales bacterium | reverse complement strand
TTTCCCTTCATATTATCAATTTACACAAAAAAACATTTGCAAACCAATTATTGTGGTAAGCAAATGTTTTTAAGTTTTAATGCTACTATGCATCTAAACATCTTATTTGTGGCATTGTTTTAGTTTTATTCAGTTCATTGCATAGCACAAATCAATTTTTCATAAAGCGCCTTATGCTCAAATGCTCGTGCTCGCTTTAAGGCTTTATTTTTAAGCTCTTTGGCGAGTGTCGGCGAATTATAAATACTTTCAACGGCATCGGCTATTGCCGTTTCATCGATCGGTACGATCATTCCGTATGTTTCACCGTTTTCGGTCAGTATCTCTTCCATACCGGTACAATTCGTAACGACGCAAGGTTTGCCGAGTATTAAAGCTTCGATCGTTGTTGTGGAAAGTCCTTCGTATACAGATGTGCTGATGTATACATCACTGTGAGCCATATATGCATATGGGTTGTCGCTTGCACCTGTGAATATTACATTGTCAAGCCCGAACTCCTTTTTTTGTTTTAAAAGATCTTTTTCATCAGGTCCGCCGCCGACAATGTAACAGCAAAAATCAACACCTCTTTCTTTGAGCGTTTTACACACTTCTAAAAGCAAGGGATAATTCTTTTGCTCGTGCAGTCTGCCCACAGCGCAAATTGTGAATTTTTCTTTCTTGAATACTTCTTCTTTTCCAAGCGACAGAATTTTATCGTTATCAAAAAGATTATATGCAACACATGTGGTGTCGGATATTCCGAAAAGCTCCTCAAAAGATTCTTTTGCTTGCTTTGAAACACAAAGTATTTTATTAAATTTTTTGTACGCTTCTATTGCCTCATCGCCTGCTTCAAAACCTGCAAAAGCATTGCCGCATTTAATATAATCGTTGTGTACCCAAACGATTTTTTTTGCATTGCTGTCTGATCCTGAAATTATTTTTACGCCTGCGCCTCTGTTGAAAGCCATTTCGATATCGTATTTTTCTTTTACGATCTTCTTGTACTGTTTTTCTGCAGGAAGTGACAGAAGATGCTTTCTCCACTTATCGTAGAAACGCAAAAAGCCTTTCACGCGCATTCCAAAAGGGTGAGGCTCCTTTAAAAACAGCGACAGCTTTACTTTAGGCGAGATCAGATCTGCAAGGGTAAAATCATTTATTTCTATTTTAACAGTGACGTCGTGACCGTTTTCGACAAGTGCATTTGCAAAATTAACAAGCGCACGGGAGACACCTGAAATATGCAAACCATAGTTCAAAATAAGTATTTTCATAAAAAACCTACTCTTTTTTTCTTAATTCTATCATAGTAGTGCATAAAAGTCAAGCAAACATTATATGAAGTTTTGAAAAAAACTATTGCATAATATAAGTTTATGTGTTATCATAGATTATGGATAATTATACTGTGTTTTCGGAGGTAGTATGGCTAAGGTAAGCATAATAATTCCTGTTCACAATACGTCAATGTATCTTGACAGATGCTTCGGAAGCTGCCTTTCACAGACTCTTGACGAAATTGAGATCATTGCAATTGATGACCTGTCAACGGACAACAGCGCCGATATAATAAAGCAGTACACAGAAAAATACCCCGACAGATTCCGCGGGATATATCTGCCCGAAAATCTGCGTCAGGGCGGGGCAAGAAACGTCGGGATAAGGCAAGCAAAGGGCGAATACCTGCTGTTTTTGGACAGCGACGATTTTATAAAGCCCGATATGTGCCGTGCACTTTACGAAAATGCAAAGGGTGCCGATTTGTCAGGCGGTGACTGCTGTATATTTGAAGAGGACGGACGCGAGGAAAACAAGGTCTTACCGTATACATCGGATGACGTTGGTTTAATGAATGAGGAAAAGAGGCTCAAATATCTATCCTCCTGCGGTCTTTTCTGGACGAGGATATACAGGCGGGATTTTCTTATTAAAAACAATATATTTTTCCCCGAAAAACTGTTTTTTGAAGATGCGTGGTTCAATTTTATGACAGGGCTGTATGCCGAAACTATACACAAAACGGACGGATTTTTCTACTGCTATTACCAAAGCCCCAATTCCACCACAAGAAATAAGAAGGACAAGCGTAAGTTTGAGCGTCTCAAGATAGCCGACAGGATTTTTGACGATTGCAAGGCACGAGGCTTATATGAAAAGCACAAGGATGCTGTCGAGGCGAAATTCTTAGGTATGAGCGTTTCAAACATTCTTTACACCTGCTTTGATAATTACGAGCGTGAGGAGATCGGCCGCCTTTACAGCATAAAAGAAAGCATTAAAAAGCGTATTCCCGCCTATAAGAAAACATACGCCTACAAAAACACCGTAAAGGTTGAGGGCAGATACTACCTTGATCTTACAATGATATCTCCGAGACTTTCGACATTCATTTTTACTCATCAGTCAAATATTTTCATAAGAGTATTCAGAAAGGTGCTTTTCCTTATAAAATACGGAAAATAGAATGAAATGATTGCTAAAATTAAAGAGCTCCGCCACAAGGCATACATCGGATTTTACAGACGCCTGCCCATAAAAAAGAATAAAATAATTGCATGGAACAGTGTTTTCAAAGGCTTCGGTGACAGTCCGAAATATATAATTGAATATTTATGCAAAAATTTCCCCGGTAAATACGATATCGTATGGGTATATGACAGGACAAAGTCACCTCCGAATGACTTGCCTGAGGGTGTGCGTGCCGTGCCGTATTTTTCAACACAGTACCTCAAAGAAATTTTAACTTCAAAAATAATAATTTCAAATATCAGAACAGGAAAAATGCACTTTTTCAACAAAAGAAAAGGGCAGTTTTACATACAGACGTGGCACAGCTCCATTCGCCTTAAAAAGATTGAGGGCGATGCTGTGAAATTTCTCGGCGAGGAATACGCAAAGCGCGCAAAGGAAGATTCCGACAAGTGCGACCTGATAGTTTCGGGCTGCAAATTCAGCACGGATATTTTCAAAAATTCATTCTGGTACGACGGAGATATTTTACAAAGCGGTACACCGAGGTGTGACATATTTTTTGCTGACAACACAGACAGAATAGAAAAAGTGCGTGCATATTTTAACCTTGAAAAAGATACGAAGACCGTACTTTATGCGCCTACCTTCAGAGATTCTGAATGCGATGCGCTTCACGGTATCGATATTGAAGGGATCATAAAGGCATTAAGCGTAAAGTTCGGCGGAAAATGGGCGTTTTTGTACCGTTTGCACCCAAATGTTGCGAAGGATATAACTCCGCCGTGTGAGGGCGCGTATGATGCGACATCTTATCCCGACATACAGGAGCTTATTGCCTCGTGCAACTTGCTTATAACGGACTATTCTTCCTGTATGTTTGATATGGCAATACGCAAAATGCCGTGCGTTTTATACGTTCCCGATATGGAAAAATATCTCTCCGATGAGCGTGGATTTTATTTCAGTATAGACGGCTTGCCTTTTCCGTATGCGCTTGACAACAGCACTCTTATAAAGAGCATTACGGAATTTGACTCTGAAGGCTATAAAGAAAAAGTCGGAAGGTTTCTTGAAGATGTCGGAAGCTACGAAAACGGAACATCGTGCCGCACACTTTCCGAAAAAATAGAAGAAATAACGAAGTAAAGAGGGTGTTAAAATGATAATAGGTTATACAACAGGTGTATTTGATCTTTTTCACATAGGACACTTGAACATTTTGAAGCGCGCAAAGGAAAAATGCGATTTTCTCATTGTCGGTGTAAGCACAGACGAGCTTGTTATGCAGTACAAAAACAAGACTCCTGTCATTTCGTACAACGAAAGAGTGCAGATAGTTGAGGCAATAAAGTACGTTGACAGAGTCGTACCGCAGACACACAGAGATAAATTTGCCGCGTGGGAAGAATACAAGTTCGACCGAATGTTTGTAGGCGACGACTGGAAGGGCTCGCCGCTTTTCAATGAGCTTGAGGAAAAATTCAAGCCCTTCGGCGTTGAGATCGTATATTTTCCCTACACTGAAGGCACATCGTCAACAATGCTTAAAAAGGCACTTGATACATTAACAAGCAAATAAATCGGAGCAGAACATGAAAGAAATTAAATTACAGGGACAGATAAAAAATGAGTCGGTGATGATCGCCGACGGCGTAAGACGCACATTTGTACAGACACCGAAGGACTCCCCTTACGGCCCGAACAAAATAAACATAGTGCAGTTTGATCCAAAAAATGAAAAATTCCGCATTGATGTTTTACCCTGCGCAACGTATGCAAATGAGCTTCGTGTGGTGACAACACTCTGCGAAAAGCTTGATAAAGAAACGGATATGACACCTATAGCCGCCGTAAACGGCGACTTGTGGATGGTGTCGTATGCGCACGCGCGGATAGAGGGCAAGGGCACATCGTATGGCGGTGCATCAGACCCCGTTGTAAAAAAATCAATGACGACACCGCGCGGCTTCAACATATACGGCGGCGAGATAATTTCAACGGCGCACATCGTTAAGGAAACACCGTTTGAAGGTGAGTTCTGGGCATACGGATTTACGGATGACGGACGTATGGCAATGGGCAATCCCACGGCTGAAATAACGGTTAAGGACATTACAAAGGGTGTTTCTGTGCAGGTTGAAGGACTTAACAGACTTCCTGCAAACAATGCACTCATTATGTACACGGACAGACTGCTTAATGAAGGCGATTATGCGCTTGATGATGCGTATGAGGTGCGCATCAACACAGGCTGTGACTACACAGTGCGCCACGGTGAAATTATAACGGGTAAGGTTGACAGAATCTTTTCCCCTGATGTACCCGAAAACCCCGAAAAAATAAAAGAAGATCAGATAGTTCTCACAGCACGAGGCGAGGCAATACCGCTTATAAACGGTTTTGATGTTGATGACGAAATCGAAATTTCTGTAAATGTTGTTGACACAGCCGGAATTGATACGGAAATATGGCAGGAGATAACAAACGCTGTCGGCGGTCATATCTGCTTTGCAAAGCAGGGTGTGCTGACCGGAGAGGATCCGAGCTGTAACTATCCTGCAACAATAATCGGATGCGACAAGGAAGGCACGATGATGTTCATCACGATGGACGGACGGCGTGAAGATTCTGTCGGCTCCAACCCTCAGAACCTACCCGTTCTGGCAACCGATCTTGATCTGTACAATGCATTTCTGGTTGACGGCGGCGGTTCTGCCACACTCGTTGCGCGCACAGAAAACGGAGAATACAAGGTTATAAACACCCCTTGCGATCCGGGTGACGAGCCACGCCCCGTCATAAACGCAGTTGTGCTGTCAATAAAATCCCAGTCAGGGCGCACTCCGTAAGGAAGT
>JAZNEN010000195.1:0-6989 GCA_045588615.1 Eubacteriales bacterium | reverse complement strand
AACTCCAGATTTACAGCAAGAGCAAAGAACTGTCCTTGCCTGTCTCCTGAGTTTGAAAATCCACAGGGTGTTCCGCTGTCAGCTATCGTATTCGGCGGCAGACGTGCAAAGACTGCTCCCCTTGTATATGAATCAACAAGCTGGCAGAACGGTGTATTTGTAGGCTCTATTATGGCATCCGAAACAACAGCGGCAGCATCCGGCGCTGTAGGTGTTGTCCGCCGTGACCCCATGGCTATGCGTCCTTTCGCAGGCTATGATATGGGCGACTACTTCGCTCACTGGCTTGAAATGGGCAAGAAGATAAAGAATCCTCCCAAGATATTCAATGTTAACTGGTTCCGTCTCGATGACGAAGGTCACTTTATCTGGCCCGGCTTCGGTGACAATATGCGTGTTCTTCTTTGGATCCTCGCACGTTGCGAAGGCAAGGCTGATGCGGTAGAATCCGCTATCGGTTTCCTTCCCAAGGCAGAGGATATCAATATAGAAGGTCTTGATATCACAGTTGATACTATCAAGGAGCTTCTTGATATCGATAAGAAAGTATGGCTCGAAGAAGCAGAAGGAATCAAGGATTTCTATGCACAGATCGGTGAAAGAGTTCCCGCAGAGCTCTATTCAGAGCTTGACACTCTTATTGCAAATCTTAAGAAATAACAATTGTTGCGAGTAGGAGGAATTTTCCCTCCTACTCGATTTAAATATCAGGGAAAAAAGCTATGATACAGATATTTGGTAAGAAAAAATGTTTTGATACGAAAAAGGCAGAGCGATTTTTTAAGGAACGCAGGATAAAGGTGCAGTTTATTGATCTGCTTGATAAGGGTATTTCACCCGGTGAATACAAAAGCATAAAAAGTGCTGTCGGCGGTATTGATGCACTGCTTGATGAAAAGCACCGTGATTATAAGCTTCTTTCGTATCTTGCATATGAGGCGGATAAGGACGAAAATATTCTTGAAGATCCGTCGCTTCTCAAAACTCCCATTGTCAGAAACGGCAAGCTTGCCACGGTTGGCTACTGTCCCGATGTTTGGCAGAAATGGCTGGAGGCGGAAAAATGAACCTGAAAGAGCACGCTAAAGAATATATACTTAAAAATCCAAACGAAAACGGTGTATATGTCGATTTTACTATGGGCAACGGACATGACACGGAGTTTTTATGCGGAGTTGCGAAAAACGGCAAGGTTTATTCATTTGATGTTCAGCCTGCGGCACTTGAAAATACAAAAAAGCTTCTTAATGAAAAAGGGCATACAAATTTTGAGCTTATACTGTCAGGTCATCAGAACGTAAAAGAGTATGTTAAAGAGCCTATTGACGGCGGAATGTTCAATCTTGGATATCTTCCCGGTGGGGATAAATCAAAGCATACAATGTGCGACACTACATTTACCGCAGTAAAGCACGGAATCGAACTGCTGAAAGGCGGCGGTGTTCTCGTAATTTCCGTTTATCCCGGCCACGATGAGGGCAGACGCGAGGGCGAAATGCTGCTTGAATATCTTGCTACATACGACCGAAAATATTATTCCGTTATGAATTGCAGGATGATAAATTCATATGACTCACCGTTTATAATTGCGGTAGAAAAATATGCAAAATAATAAAATCAGGGATCGCTTCTTTTGAGTCGATCCCTGTGTTTTTAAATTGAAAATTGCGGTTCAACTAATGAATTGCCCGATTAGAATAGTCATTTAAATATCTTTTTACACAATTTTTCTGTCATTTTTTCTTTTTTTGCAAAGTCCATTGATGAAATATAAATTTCTTCAAGCTGTTCGTGAAGTATTCTTACGGATGAAAGATAGCTTAAAGCCTCTTTAATAACGGAATTGTATGCCGTATTCATAAATTTAAGCCGTTTTTTATGAGCTTTTATTCCGTCTTTGTTTATAAATCTGCTCATATTTATTACTTTATCCGTATTTGATATTACATCTCCCACTGTGAAAGAAATATTTAATGTGTTTATATATATACCGTCCAATCTGTCGGGCTGATCCGGCGAAAAGCTTACAGTAATATCTTGTTTTTTCTCTTTCAGCTTTTCGTATATGGCAGATAACAAAATGTGTGCTGTGTTGTATCTGTCGGTTATGACAAAATGTGTTTGTGCATTTTTGTAAAATGTATCAAGAAAAACCTCGCCGCACGTTCCGTATGTGTGGGTTATACGTACATTTTCCCTAAACTCCTCCCCGTGTGGAATTTGACGTGTTAATCGTGCGGAAAAATCTGTCATTTTTTTATAAAGTACATATGGAGAAACCATACTGTCATACTCTCTTTTTATTGAACCTGCGCAACGTAAAAATGCATATGCACGATTGTAAAGCTCAGATTTTGCATGAATGAGCTTTATTATTTCATCCTTCTTTTCAGTCAGCTTTTTAATATCGAAAAACTCTCCCAAGTTGATTATTTCATCTGCTGCGCCGGGGAAAAGCGGGTCTGTCATATGCGGTGATGTTCCGTCGATTATTGCTGTTTTTATTGACGGGATCAAAATACCGTCAAGCGAATTTGTATCGGATGAGCAAAGAAAGTATTCGACATCATACCCAAACTTTTCAGCTTTTTGTCCTACTTCTGCCATAAGACGTGATTTTCCCGTTCCCGGCCCGCCTTTTAAAATATATACCCTGTCAAGCTTCTCGGGGTTGAATATCTTGTCAAAATATCCTATAAAACCGTTTGATGAATTTGCGGCGGCAAAATATGCTTTTTTATATTTTTCACTCATAAAAATACCTCTTTTCATAATCATCTTTAATATGATATGAAAAAAGGTATTTTTTGCTATTCTGCTTTTTCTGTTCCGACGATAATGCTTTCGTTTACCGATACGGAATATATGTATGGAATTTCATTTTCGGCACGTTTTCTGAATATTATGAAATAATCATCAGAATATTCGAAATTGTTTCCTGAAAATCTTACGATGGCTTTGTAGGTGTTTTCAGTTTCTTCAAGGTTTACTATCTCAACGCTTGTGTATGCAGAAGTAAGTTTTCCTGTCAGTATATATGCGTTAATTTTATCAAGATATGAAAAACGGGATGTGTTTTTGTTTTTTAAATGAACGTCACCGCCGAAAAATCTGTAGACTGTATTTTCAAAATCATATGACGGAATAAGCGTGTTTACACTTAATTCGGGGTAATTTTCCGCAAGGGCGGAAAACATTTTATCGTCAGCTGAATATTTCTCAAAATGTGTTCCGGCAAGATAATCAAGCACCGTGTCGCTGTATTCATCTGCAACCGATTTGAAATTATCAAAGCAGATTATATCGCCTGTTCCGAATGTAAGAATGGAGCATACGCTTGAAAGCTGCTGTGCCACGGTTCCGGTGTTATCTAAAGATGCGATTACCGCCTCGGCACCGTAATCTGTATTATCAATGCCCAAAATAGCCGATATACCGCCTGAGCAGGAGCAAAGTGTAGCGCAAATCAGAAGCGGTAAAATTAATTTTGTGATCTTTTTTGTTTTCTTCATATGTTTCCGTTTTCTGTTTTTTGCATCAGATATCCGTCGCGGACGCCTTTTTTGCAAAGAACTATTTTTTTGATATTATAATACTCGCAAAGAATGTTGAATATATAAAAGCCTGTCATAAAATTGTCTGTTCGCTTTGGCAGCTTTTCAAAAAGCAATGTGAGGGTTTCGTTTTTGTTTTGGCAAAGCGATCTGTATGCTGTTTTCATATCATCCCGTGCTACTTCTGTTTTGCCGTCGAAGCAAAGAGAAAAAACAGAACGTGCCGTTCCACCTATAAGATATACGGTATCTTCATTTTTTGTCGGGGCTTTTTTCAGTATATCTGTAATATATTCTTTAATTTTTGCCTCATCTTCTGCCGTCGGCACGTTATCAATATCAAGTAATTCCTTCACGCGTAAAGCACCGAGTGGTAAACTGCACGTGCTTGTCGGGAGCTTATTTTTGAAATTCACAAGCTCAAGACTTCCGCCGCCCATATCTGCCATTATGCCGCAGTCGGCGCTCGGGCAGTCAAGCATAAGACCATTTAAGCTGTACATTGCTTCCTCATCGCCGCTTATTATTTCTATTGTCACTCCGAGGCTGTCCTTGATATTTTTGCACACTTCAGCAGCGTTTGAAATTCCACGCAGGCTTTGTGTTGCAAAAATATATATTTTTTCGCATTCGTCAACTGTTGCCGTTATTATGTATTTTTCGAGTATGGTTTTTAAAATTTCATACCCTTCATGTGACAAAGCACCGCTTTTGCTGTGTTTTGCAAGTGCACCCTTTTCGCTTCTCGCGGAAAGTTGTACGGCATCATTTTTTAAAACATTGAAAATATCAAGCTTTATTGTGTTTGAACCGATATCTATAACTGCTGTTTTCATTATTCAATACCTGTAGATGTTTTTTGTATGTTCTGTATTTTTATCATACAGCATATTTATTGTATACCTACATTGTATCGCCGTGTATAACGGTGTGTAAAAAAAATATTAAAGGAGATCGGTGATGATAGGAAATATTTTCAGAATCATATATAATTTCTTTTTTGCTTTTTTAAAGGTATCGGACAGCGATGTTTATCCTCCCCCTTTGTCAGCTGATGAGGAGCGCAAATGCTTTGAAAAAATGAAATCGGGTGATACACTATCCCGCGAAAAGCTGATACGGCACAATATGCGGCTTGTAGCGCACATTGTGAAAAAATATTATACACTATCAAAAAATCATGATGATCTTATATCAATAGGAACGATTGGACTTATTAAAGCCATTGACAGCTTTAAGCCCGAAACGGGCACACGGTTTGCAACATATGCGGGGAAATGCTTACAAAATGAGATACTTATGTATTTCAGAAGCCAAAAAAAGCTTCAGAATGAGGTCTCCATAAACGAAGTCCTCGATACAGATAAAGAGGGAAATCCGCTTACATATATAGATATAATCAGTGTTCCTGATACGATAGCCGATGACATAAACCGTAAGCTGCAAATCGAAAATGTATTTTCGGCAGTCAAAAAGGAGCTTACCGACAGGGAGAAAAAAATAATAATACTGCGTTACGGACTTTCGGGAAAGAAGCCGAAAACGCAAAGGGAAGTATCGGAGCTTCTCGGTATATCACGCTCATACGTGTCGCGTATTGAAAAAGCAGCACTTTCAAAAATAAAAAAACGGATGAAAGAAAAAGGTTTTTATTCATAAGCGCGCAAGTGTGTGAATATATTTCAACAGATAATTTTGCGGAAAGGTATGGTTTGGGAATGGATCAAAAAAAATTCAACAGTGAAAATTTTATTTGCAAAAGAAATTTTTCGGGTGAAGATCAGACAGAGGTAACACAGGAATATACACTGCCCGATTATTTTCCCGATATAAAGCGCATTTTGCACGTGTTTTCGGATGTTCGCAAAACGGGAATGTACATTTCTGACGACAAGATAGAATATGACGGATGTGTAAATTGCGGTGTACTCTACAGGGGCGAGGATAAAAGTCTGCAATGTGCAGAGTTCAAAACGGAATTTTCAGATATTATACCGCTTAAGGGTGTAAATGCCGATGTGTGCGATGTGTCTCTGTGCGCGAAAAATATGACCTTACGTGCTTTAACACCTCGTAAGGTCAGCTTAAAATCGAGAATTGAAGCGCATACCGATGTATGGGGTGATGAAAGCATAACCCCAAATATACAAGGTGCTGATGAAGAAAGTATAGAAAGCATTACACAGACTATCAAATTTTCCGATACATCATTGTGTGAGGAAACGGGTATAGGTGTATCGGAGGATATAAATATCCCCGACGGTATGCCTGCGGCACAGAAGATAATTTATACGTATATCACCCCGCATACAAACGATGTGAAGGCGGAGGACGGGAAAATTTTATTCCGAGGGGAATTTAAAGGCGCTGTTATTTATGAGTCTGCCGGCGATACGAATGAAATTCGCATAATGCCCTTGAATATTGCGGTATCGCATATAATTCCGTGCGAGGATGCAAAAGAAGGCGCTGTATGTATCGGCAAAATAAATATTTACGATATAACGTCAACGGTTTCCGAAAATACACAGGGCGAAAAAAAGGTAATAGAGCTTGATTTTCTGTATGATGTAAAAGTACTTTGCAATAAAGATGAAAGCATTACAGCTCCGCTTGATATGTATGCGGTAGGTCATACAGGACGTGTTGAACGAAAAAACGTGAAGTGTTGTAAAAATTCCTTATCTTTAAAAGGAAATTTCAGCGTCAACGCACAGCTTCCCGAAGAATTTTCAGAAAACATAACAGGTGATATCCTGATGTCATTCGGAAATACGCAGGGTACGTCTTTCAGTATAGAGAACGGAAAGCTTGTTTGTTTGGGGACATGTGAAATGAATACGGTATTTGACAGCGATGGTGAATATGACAGCATAAGAAGCGCATTCCAGTTTAAGGGTGAAATAGATATCCCGAGTAAATCGTTCAATAAAGCAGAAAGCGTTGTATGTGATTGCGGTGATATCAAGCTGAGACACGACGGGGAAAACTACTTTGCCGATACCGAAATATATGTTGATTCCGTTTTATGTGAGGAATGCTCGTATAATATGATCGAAAATATCACTTTTGAAAAAAAGCCAAATGACGTAAAGCAAAGTGTGTTCACGATTTATTATCCGACAAGCAATGAAAGCTTGTGGGATGTTGCGAAAAAATACGGCGTTTCGCTCGATTTTCTCAAAGCGTCAAACGCTACGGATGACATATCAGCGCACAAAAATGTTGTAATAATACCGAAAAAATAATTATAGCGGTTGGCTCAAATTTACCTTTGAGTCAACCGCTTTGATTTTTATTCAAGTATAAGTTCGTTTGTTTCGGCAAACGCTGCGGCACTAATTCCTTTAGGAAAAACATATTTTCCGCCACAGGTTGAACATTCAAGTGTGAGCGACCCACCGTCAAATGTAAGCTGCGGGGTGCAGCTGCAAT
>JAZNEN010000194.1:0-2807 GCA_045588615.1 Eubacteriales bacterium | reverse complement strand
AAACGGTGTATTGAATACGCTTGCAAAAGCAGAGAATTTTATATGAAAACTCTCGGCATAGATACAAGTAATTATACAACATCAGCATCGATTTGCGAAAACGGAATAATAACGGAAAACGTCCGTATGATTTTGGAAGTTGCAAATGGCGGCGTCGGGTTAAGACAGTCCGATGCCGTTTTTGCCCATATAAAAAACATTCCGACTCTTATGGAGCGTTTGAAATCAGATCTGTCAGATATTGATGCTGTCGGTGTAAGCAGTAAACCAAGGGATGTATCAGGCTCATATATGCCGTGCTTTTTATCGGGTGTGAGTATCGCAACATCAATGGCACGTGCGCTTAACGTCCCTCTTTATGAGTTTTCCCATCAGTCGGGACATATAAAGGCGGCGATGTACTCCGCAGGTGTCAATTTTACCGATACGTTTTACGCATATCACCTGTCCGGCGGAACATTTGAACTTTTAGAGGTCACCCCCCAAAAAAACGGGTATAGCGTAAGTATATCCGGCGGAAGCCGTGATGTAACAGCAGGTCAGCTTATTGACAGGGTAGGGGTAAAATTAGGTCTAAGATTCCCGTGCGGAGCAGAACTTGAAAAGCTTGCAAACACTTTTGACGGAAATTTTCCGAAACCGAAAATATCCGTAAACGGCACATATTGCAATATGTCCGGCGGCGAAAATCTTTGCCAAAAACTTATAAATGAAAATGCACCGCCTTCGATGGTAGCGGCTTATCTTACTGAGTTTGTTCGTCTGACACTTGAAAAAATGACGGATAATCTTTTACTTTCATCAAAATCGCAAAATATTATATTCTCAGGCGGCGTTTCATCGAATAAAACGCTGTCGGAATTTATGAAGAAAAAATATAATGCCTACTGTGCAGAACCTCAGTTTTCACAAGATAATGCTGCAGGAATTGCACTTTTGTGTATGGATAAATTAAATGAACGCTAAAAAAGATAAAATCATACTCAGCGTATCAAAGCTTAACGAATATGTTAAGATGTTGCTTGAAAATTCACCCGTCCTTACAAATGTGTATGTGTCGGGAGAAATTTCAAATTTTAAACTTCATATTGCAAGCGGTCATATATATTTTACTCTTAAAGATGCACAATCGTCGATACGGGCGGTGATGTTCAAATCAAATGCCGAAAAGCTTGCCTTTGTACCGAAGGACGGTATGAATGTTATTGTTTACGGAAGGGTATCATCATATGTGCGTGACGGTGTGTATCAGATATATGTTACACAAATCATTCCTGAGGGTATAGGACAGACCGCCCTGAAGTTAGAACAGCTTAAGGAAAAGCTTGCAAATGAAGGTTTATTTGATGCAGTTTACAAAAAACAGCTCCCTGAGTATCCGAACAAAGTGGGTGTAATAACATCTCCTGTAGGTGCTGCTATAAACGATATTTTAAATGTTTCCAAAAGGCGGTATCCTTCAGCCGAAATCTTGCTTTATCCCGCACTTGTGCAAGGTGAAGGTGCGGAAGAATCGCTCGTTTCGGGAATTGAATATTTTACGGATAACCCTTGCGTCGATGTGATAATCATAGGACGTGGCGGCGGTTCAGGAGAGGATCTTTTCGCTTTCAATTCGGAAAAGCTTGCTCGTGCGATATTCAAGTGTCCTGTGCCTGTTATATCAGCTGTCGGACATGAGCATGATTATTCAATATCTGACTTGGTTGCCGATATGCGTGCACCCACCCCTTCAGCCGCAGCAGAGCTTGCACTGCCCGATAAGGAAGAACTTAAAGAGTCGTTAAAATTTAAACGTGATCTTCTTATCCGAGTAATGAATACGAAATTGATTCAGTTGAGAAGAAATACTGATAATATTTCAAAATCATCGGTTTTTCATTCTTATGAAAGAATAATAAACGACAAAAGAATGTATATCGACTCACTCGGTACAAATCTTAAAACGAGTTATATTTCTTTAATTAAAGAAAAACGCGCATCACTTATCAATCTTTCATCAAAGCTTGATATGCAAAGCCCACTTTCAATTTTATCAAGGGGATATGCAAAAATATCAAAGGAAGAAGCTGTTATAACAAGCAGCAAAGAGCTTAAATGCGAAGATAAAATATCGGTAACATTTTCCGACGGAGTCGTAAATGCCGTAGTTATAGGTGAAGAAAATGGAAAAAATAACATTTGAAGCGGCTGAAAAGCGCCTTAATGAGCTTATTCAGCTTTTGAGCAATTCAAACACACCGCTCGATGAAGCCCTCGCGCTGTTTGAAGAAGGAATAGGGCTTATAAAATATTCAAATAAAATACTTGACGAAGCAGAACAAAAGGTAAAGGTTATAAGCGAGATATGAATATTAAAGAATTGATAAAAGAAAATGCAAAGCTTGCAGATGATTATATTGTAAATGTGTTACCTGTAAAGGATGATGATTTTGCTGTTATCTTTGACTCTGTGCGTTACAGTGCCGAAAGCGGCGGAAAAAGGATCCGCCCGACACTTACCCTTGAATTTTGCCGTATGTGCGGCGGCCGTGATGAGGATGCACTTGTACTTGCCGCAGCACTTGAATTGATACATACGTACTCGCTTATTCACGATGATCTGCCTTGCATGGATGATGACGATTTAAGACGCGGAAAGCCGACCAACCATAAGGTGTACGGTGAGGATGTCGCAACACTTGCGGGTGATGCACTTTTAACTTATGCGTTTGAGCTTATAGCATCTTCATCACTTTCCGATGCTATTAAAATTAAGGCAATCAAGGCACTTTCATATAATGCCGGTATCCACGGTATGATCGGCG